>CAZOBT010000217.1:0-3527 GCA_964578025.1 uncultured Rhodocyclaceae bacterium
CCAATTTTGGCATGGTCGCGCATGGGCATCCCTTCTGGCTCAGTCGCAGATAAAACGAAGAGCTTACGCAGCTTACAAAAACTTTTAGGCAAAGAAATTTTTACGGCGGGGGTGCAGCTTTCTCTAGCAGATTGTGTCTTTAGCCCCGAACAACTCCCCCCAACCTTTGCGGCAACCTTGGGCTTACACCAAGCGATGCAGCCTTTCGCGCTGGCAGGGGAAGTTTTCTTAGTTGATCCTAGCAACTTACCCACCAACGAACGCTTTTTATCGGATGTGCGCTACCTCATCGGTGTTGCGGCGATTCCCCTTGGACAAGCTCCCTTTCGTTGGAATAAGCCAAATGGCGATAAGGCCGCCTGCCTTGCGGCTTGGGAAAAAGGCAGTATCGCCGCCTTGACACAGTTATTACCCGGTTGCGCCTTCCGCAGCTTGTTGCCCAATGCCTATTACACCGCCAATCGGGAAGGTGAAAAGGAAACCCGCCCTTACGCGCTAGAAGCCAGTATTGCCTTTTTAACCTTGGTTTTAGGATTAGAGGCCAAGGATATTTCGGCGACGATCGGTGCCTGTTATGAACGTGAATTGGTCGAATTTCGTATTGGCTTCAGTCCCTTACGTGGCGAAGCCGTGTATTACGGGGCGGTGTGGACTTTGTTTGAAGCCGCCAATGAGGTTGATCCATTCGAGATGAGCCAAGAAATTGAAAGTATTTTGCGCAAACAAGGGATTACTGATGTCTGCATCCTGTCGCAACGCCTGCCCTTAGAATTTTGTGATGATTGTGGTGCGCCATTCTTCCCGAATCGGGAAGGGGATTTGCTGCATCCTGAGTTACCCGAAAACCCAGAAAACCCCGTCGCCCCTTTGTTGCATTGATTACGCTGTGACTGCTGTTTTATGAATCCGACAAATTTTGCTAACTCCGCCAACTCTGCTAACACCGCTTGGTTAGAACGTAGCCGCGCCGCTGTTTGGCATCCTTGTACGCAAATGCAGCACCATGCGCCAGGGGCAAACAATCCACTGCCCTTGATTCCCATTTCGCATGGGAAAGGCGCGTGGCTTTATGATTTTGAGGGCAATCGTTATCTGGATGGCATTAGTTCGTGGTGGGTGAATTTGTTTGGACATGCCAACCCGCGCATCAATGCGGCCTTACGCCAACAGCTAGAATCGCTAGAACATGTGATGTTGGCGGGATTTACGCATCAACCCGTGGTGGAACTCTCCGAACGCCTTGCCGCCCTGACCGATGGTGTATTAGGCCATGCGTTTTATGCCTCGGATGGAGCATCCGCCACCGAAATTGCCTTAAAAATGTCCTTCCATTATTGGCAAAACCAAGGCTACCCGAACAAGCAGCATTTCCTTTGTTTAGCCGGAAGTTATCACGGTGAAACGGTGGGTGCGTTGGCGGTGACGGATGTGGCTTTATTCAAAGATGCTTACGCCCCATTGGTACGTCATGCCACCACCGTGCCTTCCCCCGATTTTCGCCAGACCAAATGTAATGCGACACCATTTGAGCATGCCCAATATGCTGCCAAGGCACTAGAAGACTACTTAGACCAAAATCACCCACAAATTGCCGCGCTGATTATTGAACCCTTAGTCCAAGGGGCAAGCGGTATGGGGATGTATGACCCAGAATATTTACGCTTGGCGCGTGCTTTATGTGATCGTTACCAAGTGCATTTAATTTGCGACGAAATTGCCGTCGGTTGTGGGCGTACTGGGACATTTTTTGCCCATGAACAGGCACAAATTCGCCCTGATTTTCTGTGTTTATCGAAAGGGATTTCTGGCGGCTATTTGCCCTTATCGATTGTCCTGACCCGTGAGATGGTGTACCAAGCCTTTTACGCCGACGAAGTGACACGCGGCTTTTTGCATTCTCATTCTTACACTGGCAACCCGCTGGCTTGCCGGGCAGCTTTAGCTACATTGGATATTTTTGCCGACGATAATGTCCTAGCAAATAACCAAATCACTGCCCAAAAACTCGCCGCTGCCCTTGCCCCGGTGCAAGAATTTGCCGAGGTCAAGCATTTCCGCCAACACGGGATGATTTTGGCTTTTGATGTCGATACCCAAGACCCAACATTCTCCCGCCAGTTCTACCGCGCCGCCCTACAACGCCAAGCCCTTGTCCGACCCTTAGGCAACACGGTGTACGTGATGCCTCCGTATATTTTGAATGACGCAGAAATCGCACATTTGGGGCAGGCCGTGCGGGGGGCATTAGTTGAGGTGTTGGGACAAATTAAAAAATAGGAAATACATCATGGCTTATATTTCCAGTATTAAATTACAAAATATCACGGTCTTCTCTGATTTAGATTTAAGCTTTTCTACCGGGATTAACATCTTTATTGGTGAAAATGGAGCAGGCAAAACGCATTTATTAAAATTGCTATACGCTGCCTCTGCCATTACTACCGGTGAAGATAAAGAGAAGACCTTTAGCAAAAAATTGGTTGACGTTTTTGGCTTTCCCCCTGCCCAACTGTATTGTATTGGTCGGCGTTGTATTTCTGATGTGGAAAAGCAACTTGTGCCGAGCATGGTGTTAATTGAAAACACCGAACACCAAGATATTAAAACAGCGTTTAATTGTCAGCCAATTGAAGGGGTCGAAGAGGTTAATCAATCTTGGGATAAAAATGCCATTAAGGCAACGTATATCCCAGTCAAAGAAATTTTATCCAACGCCCCTGGTTTCTTATCCACCCTTGCCAACCGTGAATTAGCCTTTGAAGCCATTTATGGCGATATTGTGAAACGTGCTTTACTACCAAGGAAGCGCGTATTAAACCCCTTATTTTCGGAATTAGTCGCTGTCTTAAAACAGAAAATTGGTGGTGAAGTGGTGGCACAAGGGGAACGGTTTTTTATTGTCGATCAATATGGCGAACTAGATTTTAATCTACTTGCTGAGGGCTTGAGAAAATTCGCTTTACTATGTGTCTTAATTGAAAATGGCTGTTTAGAAGAAGGCGCGGTTTTATTCTGGGATGAACCAGAAGCCAACCTGAATCCCAATCTCATGGGGATTATTGCTGGCACTTTATTAAAGCTCCAACGTTTAGGCGTACAGATATTCTTGTCAACACATAACTATGTGTTATTAAAAGAATTTGATTTGCGTAAAGACAGCACAAAATACCACGATAAAGTCACCTATTTTGCCTTTGCCAAAGATAAACAAGACAACGTAACAGTAAGCCAAAGTGAAAACTACACTAACTTACAGCCTAATTTAATCGCTGATACTTTTGATGATTTATATCATCGGCAGCTTGATCGTACACTTGGGGTGTAATTATCATGGCGATTGGGCGTGAGGGTGATTTACAAATTAGTATTCCAAATACCGTACCTTGGTGCAAATTTGACGAGATATTGCGCCAAGAGAAAATGCACTCGTGCATGAAGGCGGTTGATTTTGTTATCGAATTACCAGAGGCGGTTTATCTCAGTGAATTTAAAGAAAAGGATGATACCAATGCCAGTGCACAACCAGA
>CAZOBT010000217.1:3537-4174 GCA_964578025.1 uncultured Rhodocyclaceae bacterium
TCCAGATGCGCGAGCAAGATTTCGCCACAAATTAGACAAAGAAACCTTAACCAATGCCTTAAAGATTAAATGTCGGGACTCTTGGTTATATCGTTGGCTAAATGGCGATACGATGGACAAAGAAATTCATTTCTATGTCTTAATTGCGATGGAAGATTTAACCCCAGAAATCCTGACCCGCCTTACCGAAAATCTGCAAGCACAACTGCCGCTACTCCGCCCCAATAGCAAAGAAAAATGGGGCAGAAAATTTATTACCCGGTGTGGGGTCTTTAATCTGAGAACATGGAATCAACGCTTCCCATATTTGCCAATTACGCGGCTAAGTGCAAGTCAAGGTATTTAATTGAGGATGCAGTGTCATGCATGATCTAGCCAGCCAACTTTCCACCCTTGCGGCGCAAGGTTTGCAACGACGGCGGCGGGTGATTGCCTCGCCGTGTGGGACGCGAGTGCGGTTACAAGAAGAAGACTTACCTGACAAGGGTGGAGGCGATCACGGGCGTGAGCTGTTGGCCTTTGCCAGTAACGATTACCTTGGTTTCGCCAATCATCCCGATTTAGTCGCGGCCTTGTGTGCCGGGGCGGCGCAATGGGGGGTGGGGAGCGGGGCTTCGCATTTGGTCAGTGGGCATTT
>CAZOBT010000218.1:0-4157 GCA_964578025.1 uncultured Rhodocyclaceae bacterium
TACCGCCCCCGTCATGCGCCGCCAAAAGCCGGAACGAATGGGGAAATGCACTTGCAGATTATCGACCTGTAATACGGGGTTTGCCATTGTGGGCTTTGTTTCTGCGCGGCTATTTTCTGCATCGCTAATGTCGGCGGGCTTGCTGATATGGGGGCTTGCGCTGAGGCAGCTTATCGCGCTTTGCGCCGTTGCTCCCTCATAACGATGGCAACGTACTTGCTGCACGCCAACGGTGTGCCATGCCGGGGCTTCTTGCTCACAGCGGGCTTCACGGAAGGGACAACGGGGGGCAAAGCGACAGCCGGGGGGCATGTGTCCCAAGGCGGGGACTTGCCCGTCTAAGGCAAGTAAGCGTTGTCCCCGCACTTGCTCTTCGGGCAAGGCGGCAAATAAGGCTTGGGCATAGGGATGGCGCGGGGTATGGAAAAATGCCGCTTTGGGTGCAATTTCCACCAACTCTCCGGCATACATCAGACCGACTTGCTGCGCCATTTGCGCAACTACGCCAAGATCATGGGTAATCAGCAACATCCCCATTTGCCGTTCGGTTTGGAGCTGTTGCAGCAAGTCTAAAATCTGCGCTTGAACAGTGACATCCAGCGCGGTAGTTGGCTCGTCGGCAATCAATAAACGCGGTTGCCCAGCCAGAGCCAGCGCAATCATCACCCGCTGCTTCATCCCCCCAGAAAATTGAAAAGGATATTCCGACCAGCGTTGCCCCGGATCAGCAATCCCGACTAAGGCGAGCAAACTTTCCGCTTCGGCGCGGGCGGCCTCGCCCTGCAAACCCCGATGCCGCGCTAAGACCTCGCCCAGTTGTTGCCCCACCGTCAGCACTGGGTTGAGGCTAGTTCCCGGCTCTTGGAAAATCATCGCCATTTGCCCGCCGCGCTGTTGGCGCATTGCCGCTTCGGGCAGGGCAAATAGTTCGGTATGACCAAGGTGCGCTGTCCCAGTGTGAATCCGCGCCCCAGTGGGCAATAGGCGCATTAGGGCTAAGGCGGTCAGTGATTTACCACAACCCGATTCACCCAATAAAGCAAAGGTTTCCCCGGCGGCAATGTGCAACGACACATCTTCAACGGCGGGAATATTTGGGGCGAAGTGAATGCTTAGATTATCAACATGTAATAAAGGTTGTGTCATTAACGTGTACCTCGCGGATCGAAGGCATTCTGCACCGCATCGGCTAAGACATTCGCCGCTAAGACCAAAATAAACATAAAAATAAACGCCGCCGTCAGTGTCCACCACACTACTGGCTCGCGCCCCAGTTCCAGCCGGGCATTGTTAATCATCGTGCCAAAGCTAATTGTTGCCGGATCAACACCAATGCCAACATAGGACAACACCGCTTCGGATAAAACCAAGCTAGAAAAATCCATGACCAAGGCAATCAATACAATCGGCAAGAGGTTCGGCAAAATATGCCGCGCCAAAATACGCCAATGTGGAACAGCAAAGGCATGGGCGGCTTGGATATAGTCCAATTCGCGCAGCTTTAAGGTTTCGCCGCGCAGCAAACGCGCCAAGCCAGTCCAACTGGTCATTCCCATAATCGCGCAGAGGGCAAGCAAGCGTAAATCGGCACGTTCGGCAGCGGTGGCAAACCATTGGGGATGAGCATCAATAATCACCTGCATCATCAATACCGACGCAGCAATTAACAATACGCTGGGGACTGAGCTAATCACCGTGTAAATGTATTGCACCACATCATCGACCCAGCCCCGAAAATACCCGGCAAGAATGCCAAAGAAAATACCTAAGGGCAGGGTCACTAAGGTGGTGACTAAACCAATGACCAAGGCGGTGCGAATACTTTTTAGCACTTGATACAAGACATCCTGCCCCACTTTGTCTGTGCCAAATAGATGACTACCCGGATATTTCAAGGCGGGGAAATCGCGTACCTGTTGCCCCTCGGCATTACTGAGCATTTCCTTGGCAAAGGAATGGGTTGCCAGCGGGGCGGAATAGGTTTTCTCGTTTTGCGTGCGTAAAGGGGTAGCAATCGCATCCAGCAAGGACAGCACTTCCACCCGATAGCTCACTTTTTGCTCGGCCTTCGCACTTTCTGTTGGTGTTAAGGCTGGGCGGTAATGTAAGGAATCCAACAAGCCGACTAGCACAAATGGCAATAAAGCCGCCATTGCCCAACGTGCCGCTTTATCTTGAGCAAGGCGTTGTAAAGACTGAACTGTAAATGGGTCTCTATGACCACGCCAGACAAGCCATAGCGTTGTCAAGACCAACATCCAGATCAAACTATCTGACCATAACAATACGGGTTGAAAAGGCAAGGATGGCATGTTCAGTTAAAGCGAATTCGAGGATCAACTAAGGAATAAGAAATATCGGTCAGGATCAGCCCCAAGATATACAGAGCCGAGCCAATAAACACCATTGCCCGTACCACCGCAAAATCTTGGGCTTGAATCGCATCAATGGTGTAACTGCCTAAACCGGGAATACCAAAAAAGGATTCGGTGAGCAGCGAGCCCATAAAGAGCAAGGGAATCACCACGACCACGCCGGTCAAAATTGGGATTAAGGCATTACGCAAAATATGGCGTGCAAACACCAAGGTTTCGGGCAAGCCTTTAGCGCGGGCAGTGCGCACATAGTCTTTATGCACTTCTTCTAAAAAAATGGTGCGATACCAGCGGATGCTAGAACCTAAGCCGCCAATCACCCCAATTGCCATCGGCAGCAAAATAAACCGCCATGCCTCAAGGCCGGGGGCAAAGCCAGAAATCGGCACCAGATGCCATAACTTACTGACCACATATTGCCCGCCAATGATGTAAAACAACCCAGAAATTGACATCATTGCCACACACAACACCACGCCCCACACATCCAAGGCGGTGGCGCGGAAAAAGGCAAAGAGCAGGGCAAAGGTAATGGCAACGGCAAGGCCGAGAATAAAGGTCGGAATGGCAATGGCTAAGGATGGCCCCATGCGTTGCCCAATTTCCCGCGCAATGTCGCGCCCATCTTCGGCTTGCCCAAATTCACCCACAAACATCGTCGCCGATTTGCGAAAGAAAATGGTTTGCGTCAATTTGTCGCTACCCACCGCCTCGGCATTCCATAACAAAGGCTGGTCATAACCGCGCTCCACCTTCCATTTCTGAATCGCCTCCGCCGTCACCCGCTTGCCCCCAAGCTGCATCCGCGCCATATCGTCGGGCGAATTGACGACAAAAAATAAAGAGAAGGTCAATAAATTGACCCCAAGCAAAATCGGAATGGCGTAAAGCAAACGCCGTACAACATAAGCAAACACGGTGTAATCACATCCTTTGACACACAAATCTCCCCGTATCGTACTCTAAATACGGCTGATTTATTTTTGTCGCTGGGGAGTACGCAAATTCGCTAGCTGCTTATTCAGCCATTGGCTACTTTCAATCGCCGCTTCTGTTCCACATTTGACATGGTAGACCTGCCCGGAAAAGCTACTTTTGCTTGCCGCAAGTTCGATAAATTGTTCGGTACTTTGCAAGGTACGTTTGTCTTCGATGTATTCCAATTTGCGTAGCAAATGGGTTTTGGCTTCGCTGCTGCTATACCATGTCCCATTACGTTCAAATTGGCATTGCGAACTGTGCAAACGCCCTAACAACGCATCTATTTCAGCCCGAATCGGTGCGGCAGTTGGAGCTGCAATGGCGGCGTTAAGCCCAAGGCTGAGACTAAGTACGAATAAAGATAAAGATTTATGTAAATATGGGTTCATGACTTGGCTTTCTGAAGATTAAAAATTTGGTCTATTATGGTATAGCAAAATACTGATAAGCTTTGGTGCGCTATTTCACATTTGGTCTATGTTTATTTTAAGAATAACAACAAGGAGAGATAAACGATGAAAGTAGCGATATTTGCCGATATTCATGGCAAGGTGTTGTTGCCTTTTACGATGGTCGATCGCTACCAGCAAGAGACGGGGTAGCGGGTGGCGATGCGTCTGAATTGCTTGATACGACAGAAGAATCGCTCGACCAAGTTACGACTCTTATATCGATGCTTATCAAAAGGTCGCTGAACCCGACGGTTGCGGCGGGGTGGAATGACGGCTTCAATTCCCTCAGCAGTCAGGTGCTCAATGATCGCATCACTGTCATACGCCTTATCCGCACAGAGAGCCCCTG
>CAZOBT010000219.1:0-4147 GCA_964578025.1 uncultured Rhodocyclaceae bacterium
TTTTTCCTGCGCCTTACAACAGGTATTACATAGCTTGCGCCAAGGCAATGTTGTGTTAGCCAATTGAAACGCGAAAAATCATAGACCAAATTAAAAATTGTCGAATAAGGCATGTCCATGATGCCTTATTCAAAGATAGACCAAAGATAAAAACCTTAAATGGCTATTTGCGCAGCCACGTTAATAGGGTTTTGTATAACTGTTCTGGCACAACAGGTTTGCTAATAAAGTCGTTCATCCCGGCGGCAAGACAATGGGCTTTATCTTCGGCAAAAGCATTGGCTGTCATGGCTAAAATTGGTGGCTGTTTCGCCAGCGGCAATTGGCGAATGCGCCGCGTCGCTTCAAGACCATCCATCACCGGCATTTGCATATCCATTAGAATCAAAGCGTAGTGTTGTGCTGCCACTAGATTGAGTGCCTCTTCCCCGGTCTCAGCCAAGGCCACCGCCAGCCCAACATCTTCCAACATCATTTGTGCAATTTCGCGGTTAATTGGTTCATCTTCGGCGATTAAGACTGGAACGCCTGCAAATTGCTGTTGTAAGAGCAATTCCGCTGCGCCGTTTTCAGTCTCTGTTTCTGTCGCCACGACCGGCTGTCCTTTGCGTAAAAACACCTCAATCCAAAACGTACTACCTTGACCAAGGCAACTACTCACCCCGGCATCACCACGCATCAAACGGGCAAGTTTTTGCGTAATGGCTAAACCTAAGCCGGTTCCGCCATATTTGCGGGTGGTTGAAACATCAGCTTGTTCAAAGGTAGAAAATAAGCGAGGAATAATGTCAGTGGCAATCCCAATCCCCGTATCTTGTACCTCAAAGCGTAAACCGACTTGTGTAGCCTCCTCGCTGATTTTATGCACGCGTAAGGTAATGCTGCCTTGTTCGGTAAATTTAATGGCATTGGTCATGTAATTAAGCAAAGCTTGTTGAATCCGTGTTGGATCACCAAGCAAGCCAGCGGGTAAAGCTTCCACTTCGGTACGTAAGGCCAGTTTTTTGGCATCGGCGCGTTCGCGCATAATTGCCATCGTATTGCTCACGATTTGGTCGATACGCAGCGGGATTTCCTCCAGCGTAAATTTCCCTGCCTCAATTTTTGAGAGTTCTAAAATCGCGTTAATAATCCCCAGCAAATGCTCACTCGCGGCTTCTAATTTGTGCATTTGCTCGTTTTGCCGTGTCGACAAACCTGCGCGGCGGATCAAATGCGCCATGCCAGTGATGGCATTTAACGGCGTGCGAATTTCATGTGACATATTGGCAAGGAAGGCACTTTTTGCCAACGTCGCGGCCTCTGCGGCCTGTTTTGCCGCAATCAATGCCGCCTCATTTTGTTTGCGTCGCCGCAAATCGGCGACAAATACAATCAGGCGTTCCGGGCGTTTCTCGCTTCCGGTCAGGTAGTAAATCGAAATTTCTACCGGAATTTCGCTGCCATCTTTACTGCGTTGCCGTGTTTCGACTCGCACCAAGGTGTTATCCCGCGCCCGTTCGACAATTTCATAAAAAGCGGCAAGGCTAAAATTGGGGTCAATGTCTGGAACACTCAGCTCCAACATCTCGGCTTCGCTATAGCCCAGCAAATCGGCGGCAAAATGATTGACATAAACCAATCGCCCACTGGAGCAATCCACCCAATGAATACCAATTCCCGCCACATTCATCGCAAATTGCGTGTCTAACAATTGTTGATGCGTACTGTGTAAATCCGCCGTGCGTTCTGCGACCAGCTCTTCGAGATGTTTGCGATATTGTTCTAACTCGGCTTGGGCAATCCGTTCATTGGCGACATCGTAAGCAATCCCAAGAATGCCAATTAAATTCCCTTGCTCACTGAACATTGGCGTTTTAGTCGTCACCAATAAGGCACGATGCCCATCATTGGCATAGGCAATCCATTCTTCATTAACCGTCGGTTTCCCTGCTGTCATTGCTGCCCGGTCATGCGCCCGGAAGAAGTCGGCAAGCTCTTGGTCAACAAAGTCGTAATCGGTCTTGCCCAGAATCTCACTTTCTGACGCGCCAAAAAAGCGTTCAAATTCCCGATTACATGCCAAATACACCCCATCCGGGTCTTTTAACCAAATCAGATCAGGAATGGTGTTGGTTAAATTGCGCAATAAAGCGCGTTCTTGTTCTGAACGTTGTAAGGCAAGGCTTAATTCTTGTCGGGCTAAATCACGGTCATGGGTTAAATGGCGCATCAGTTCTGCACTGTGCTGACAGAGCTGGATTGCCTTGTTGAGATTGCGTAAAACCGGGGGCAATAGGTGCGATAAAGGAATACTAAGTAATAAAGGAAAACTGATTTGAAAAAACTCAAGCCTTAAAGCTAACCACGCTGGCTACATCGTGCATCAAATGGATTTGCGAATTCAAACCAGTTTCTACGACCTACTTAATGTCGAGCACCACGGGCGAAAGCAACAAAATCGTTCCATGCTCAACAATTGGAATGCGTAAACCGTAGGTGTAATCCCGCGAACCGGCGAGGCTCTGTAATAAGAGGGTATCGCTAATCACCCCTAATTCGCCTGCCAGCAGCTCAGCAGGCAGACTAAGAGTTTTGCCCCGTTGCTTGGCTAACACATAATCGCCAATCACCACACTCACAGTACCTTGGCGCATTTCCCCAGCGGCCTGTTGCTCCAACACGACCAAACCAGTTGGGAAGGCGGTGTGATGCAAGAGACGTTGCACAAACTTGAGTAACAGACTTCCGACTTCAACTTCCCCACCAATGGTTAAGGTGAGGTCATACAAAATGGCTAAAACATGCTCACGCTTCATCACACTCACCACGGTAGACACAACAAAGCCGCATTGTGAAATAAGGGATACCCCCAAGCTTGGGCGTTGCCAATTTCACCCAAGGACAAAACCCCAGCTAATTGGCGTACTTGGCTTTGAGTTTGCAATTGTTGAAACTCCGTCGCAGCCGCCGCGCCAAAATGCAAGGCACGTCCGGCACAGTAAAAACACAGCATATCGCGCCCAGCCACCGCTTGGGGATAACGCGCCTGAAGGCTGTCATGCAGTTGTGTAATACATGTTGGATTTCCCACCTCTGGGGCTTTAAGCAGCACTAGTATGGCATTTTCTGGGACTTCACCCACACAACACACCGCCCCTTCGGCATTGATCGCTACCGGGAAACGCACTACCACATCACCATTTGCCAAGACAATCCCCAACGGGTAATGCACCGCATAGTGATAAAAATTGTCATGGGTTAAAGCGATACCATAATCACGCTGAATGATCTCATGATACACGGTAAACGCTGGTCGCCAATCAATGCTTTGGATGCAGTTTCCCAGCGTGGCAGTTGCTGACATTACCGATTCAGAAGGAGAAATCCCGTGAGCTAATACCGGGTTAGTTTGTTCCGTTAATAAAAAACCCAATACCCCATGTGCAATCACTTCATGCTCAGTAAATAAACAAGGGGTTGCCTGAAAACTTTCACTGCCCGCATTCGCTCCAGCGTAATGTACCTGATCTGCCAGTTGTAAATACAACTCGTCCAAAATGGAGGCAATATTGGCGATCAAACCATCAAAGATCAAAAACAAGGTCGCTTGTGTGCCAACTGGCGTGCCAACCTCAGGAGGAGCAAGCGGCAACTGCGCCAATGCCGTGTTAGCGGCTGCCGCAATCACACTGTTATGCAGCGCATCGTCTGGCGTAAGCGGCAACATAAACGCCGCAGGCTGACGTGGAAAACACAACAGCCAAGCCCCTTGTTGTTGTCGTCCAGCTTGGTTGAGCAAAGCGGGGAAAAGGCCGCCAAATAAGGGAATGCCTCGCTCACGACAGGCCATTTGTAATATTGGCAAATTAGACTGTTCGCCTTCTGGCAATAAGGCGAGTACACCTAATTCAGGATAAGCCGTTTGCCATGTATCAAGTGTGTGAGGGACTGAGGCATCAGCATCACCAAATGAGATAAAACAGACCTTTTCCATGGCGCGTCCTTTGTTGTTTTTGGGTGTTTTGGTTTGGCTAACTCGGCAAAACTCTACCCCATTCTGGTGTCTTGCTGGGAGGAAAAACGTAAGCAAAAAAGAACAATCATTCCGTAGTTCTGTCACATTTTTCGTTTTTGCTTGTTGTTGGGTGGAGTGCCTTGCGGCAGA
>CAZOBT010000220.1:0-4139 GCA_964578025.1 uncultured Rhodocyclaceae bacterium
TACCTTCATGCCGTCCTTTCCCACGCAGAAAGAAGCGTTGGCGTTGTTCATTACTCAGGTTTTCAATCCGCTCGGCTGGATAAATCCCTTTTTCTGCTACCGCTAACACATGTGTATCAATGTCCGAAGCCAAGATATTGACCGGAACATTGGTAGAACCAAAGACCTCTGCTACCGTCATTGCAATTGAATAAGCCTCTTCGCCGGTTGAAGCGGCGCAACACCAAATATGTAAGGGGCGATGAGTTTGTTTGCGTAAATGGGCTGCCAAAATCGGGAAGTGATGCGCTTCACGAAAAAAGGAGGTCATGTTTGTGGTTAAGGCATTGATAAAGCCTTCCCATGCAGTCGAATCATTAAGTTGCTCTAACCAATCCAAATACTCACAGAAGGAGTGATGTTTGCCTGAGCGTACTCGTCGAATTAGGCGTGAATACACCATGTCAAACTTAATGTCTGAAAGCACAATTCCTGCATGTTCATAAATCAGGCGTTGTACTCGTACAAAATCATCTTGGGTTAGGAGAAAGCTTTTATGCCAACTGGCGGTGCGGGTGGCAAACTCTGGTGGTGTTTCCTCTTGCTTGATGTCCACAACAGACTCCACTTAGGCATCAACGACCGGTGTATCAGATTGGGATTCCGCAATAAACCGAATTTCTGTTTGTGGTAGCTGGAAAACCGACATGGCATGTTCTAAATTTTGAGTTTGTTTTTCTAGGTTCTCGGCAGCACGAGCCGCCGTATCGACAAGTGTCATGTTTTGTTGCGTGATCGTTTCCATGTGGAGGACAGCTAAACTGACATGTTCAATCCCTGTGCTTTGCTCACGACTCGCTTGGGCAATTTCTGTCATTAAACCAGCAACTTCTTGTGTGCTTAAAACGATTTGGCTCATGGTCTGCCCGGCCTGATCGACTAAACGTGTACCAAGCTGGACTTGTTCAACGGAATCACTGATTAGACTATTGATTTCACGCGCCGCCGCCGCGCTGCGCTGTGCCAGATTGCGTACTTCGGCAGCAACCACAGCAAATCCCCGCCCTTGTGCCCCGGCTCGTGCGGCTTCAACCGCAGCATTTAAGGCCAAAATATTGGTTTGAAATGCCAAACCATCAATCACGCCAACAATATCAGCAATACGGCTACTGGCTTTTTGGATACCGCCCATTTTATCAACCACCAGATTCACCACACGCCCCCCACGTTCTGCCACATTTTGAGCGCGTCCGGCTAGTTCGTTTGCCGCAATGGCACGCTCGGCATTGCGTTTGACAATGTCCAGTAGTTGTTCAATCGAGGTTGTGGTTTGCTCTAAGCTGCTGCGTTGTTGTTCAGTACGGAAAGACAAGGCTTGGTTACCCAGAACAAGTTCATGGGTGGTGGTATTGATGACTTCAGAAATCGCCTTAATCGCACATAACATTTCGCGTAGGTGGGCAATTGTTTGATTAGCATTATCGATTGCTTCCGCTAGCTCACCTTCATAACGTTGTGGGACATCAAGGCTTAAATCGCCAGCGGCTAAGCGACGGAAACCTTCACTCATATCAGCAAAGGTCATGCTATAACTCAGCAGTAAATTGTTAATTCCTTGCGCAAGCTGCGAAAAGAAGCCGTGTAAATCGGCTAAGTCCAAGCGTGCGTTTAAATGGCCTTGGCTGGCGGCTTCAATTACGTGGGCAACCTGATGCTCAATTTCTCGCTCTTCGGTGCGATCTCGCCATTCGGCGACATAGGCTAAAACGAAACCGCTAGTATCTTTAATTGGATTAATAATGATGTGGAAGACTTGCTTGCCTAAAACCAAATCCAATTGTTGTGTGGTTTGCAACTGGTGGAGTAGGAGTTGCAGAGAACTGGAGTCGCCACAGAGTTGCTCAAAAGACAAGCCAAGCAGAGGTTCTTTGGCGAGTGATTTTTCGGCCTCTAAGACCTTGCGTAAGGCATGGTTAAAGTAGGTAATTTTCAGTTCAGCGTCGAGCAACATGACACCAGAACTCATATTATCCAAACCTGTTTGTAGCCAATTCTTACTATCAAGCTGTGTTTTGGCTTGGCCTTGTTCAAACACCATGCGTGCCCGTGCTAATGCTAGTTGTTCATGCATAGCGGCGAAGGCATCGTTGCTGTAGGCCGAAGGGATTTGTCGAGGGCTTAAATCGCCAATCGCTAAGCTGCGTAGTTCGTTATGTAGTACATGCAAAGGCAAGAGCACAAAACGTTGGCAGGCAGTGTACACGCCATAGACTGATAAAACACAGGCCAAACTTAAAACAAGCCATAACACCAAGTCTAATTTGCCAGGTGAGAAGATAGACCAAACAAAAGGCAGTAAGATGGGGGCGGCAGCAAAGGCAGCAAGACGAACAGAAAGCGAAGAGCTTTTGAGCCATTCTCTTGGCAGATAGTTACGCATGTTCGTGTTCTCCTGTCCCCATCGTGTTGGCAACCTTACGTTCTACGCCATTAAGCCACGTTTGATGAATCTCAATATAAGCCGAGAAAATTAGAATTCTTCCCAATCATCATCAATCGTGGTCAAAGGGATAGAGAGAGGTGGGACGTGATTACCCATTGCATGATTTGGTGGAACAGCGGTGAAATGGCGAGGTGGCATAGGTAATAATTCGGATTCTGTGCTGATCTCTGCCGCTAGAAAATCGTCGGCATCTGCACTGAGAAAATCCATTGACCCTGTAATCGCTAATGCTTGTCCAGCCTCTTTCTTATCGACAACGAAAACCGAAACAGTTTCGGCTAAATGGCGGGCTTGCACTTCAAGGCTTTCGGCTGCGGCAGCGGCTTCTTCAACCAAAGCCGCATTTTGTTGAGTGGCTTCATCCATTTGAGCAATGGCAACCCCAACTTGTTCAATCCCTGCACTTTGTTCCAAACTCGCTTCCGCAATATCGCTCATCAGTTTGGCAACCCGTTGGATGCTACGTACCACGTCCGACATGGTTTGCCCTGCCCGATCAACTAAGCGTGTCCCGTTTTCAACTTTATCCACAGAGTCGGTAATCAGCGTTTTAATTTCCTTGGCGGCACTTGCACTACGTTGCGCTAAATTACGCACTTCACTAGCAACAACAGCAAAGCCCCGGCCTTGTTCGCCAGCACGTGCCGCTTCAACAGCCGCATTCAAGGCAAGGATATTGGTTTGGAATGCAATACTATCAATCACCCCAATAATGTCACCAATACGATTACTGGACTGATGGATTGCGCCCATTGTTTCAACCACCTGATTCACCACGAGGCGGCCTCGCTCTGCCACCTGTTGCGCATTGTCGGCTAATTCATTAGCCGACCTTGCGTTGTCTGCATTATGTTTAACCGTCGTGGTTAACTCTTCCATTGAGGAAGCGGTTTCTTGCAAGCTGCTGGCTTGCTTTTCGGTACGTACAGATAAGTCCTGATTACCGGAGGCAATTTCCTGTGCCGCTTGGCTGATCGTTTCAGCAGCATGTTTAATGGATTGGATAATTTGTTGGAGATGATCAACCGTTGCATTCGCATCCTGCTGCAAGCTAGCAAGTCCGCCCTGATAATTACTTTGCATGCGGTGGGTAAGGTCACCCTTTGACATACTGGCTAAGACTTTGCCAATTTCACTGAGGGCTCGGTTATTGACATCTAAGAACTCGTTCAACCCCATGGCAATTTCTTTAAAGAAGCCCGACATATGCTCATGGTTTAAGCGTCGACCAAAATCACCTGCCACGGCGGCGTTGATAATGGAGGAGATTTGCAAACCCATACGCACTTCAGAAGTGCGATCACGCCATTCCACAACGTTGCCCAAACGCTCACCATTTGTATTGATGACTGGACAAATAACAATAAGGAAATGCCGTCCACCAACCATCAATTCGGAGCGCAATGGCTCGGTTAAGTTGTGTAGGGAATGGTAGGAAGTATCCAACTCCCGATGGTAGTTATGAAAATTCGTACCGATTAAATGATCAACATTAAAGCCGGGAATTTCTTGGCGAATATCAGTCTCTGCTTCGCGCAACATCTCAATCACTGCTTGGTTACAGTAGGTGATGATGCCATCAGGATCACACATCATTACACTATTTGATGAGGAGTCTAAGGCAACACGAATACGTAGATTCTCGTTAGCAGCTTCG
>CAZOBT010000221.1:0-4135 GCA_964578025.1 uncultured Rhodocyclaceae bacterium
CGATTTCCCCCGCCATGTTCAAGAACCTGAATCTGGCCACCATATCGCGTTGGCATCACTTTATGATCCTTCAGTGCTGATACGCAATTCAGTATTGGCCTGAAACCGTCCGCCGATGGCCCAATTCCCACAATATTGGGTTAAAAGCATTTCTGCCTCCCTATACGGCAATCCTTGTATCCGCTGGATGATGAAACGCCAATCTTCTTCCAGTAGCGGTAACTGGCTTACGATATTCAGAATCGGCCCTTGATTTTCTTCGCTTACATACTCAATCGCTATTGGAGTCAAAACCAGCCGTTTTACTTTCCCGCCTCTTTGCGCCTGTTCGTTTAGCGCCAGGTGGGGGTTATAAATTCCTTCGCTGGGGGAAAGGGTGAGTTTCTCTTTATAAATATCTTTTAAAGCAAAACTCACCCTTTCCTGAACCCACTTCTTAAAACTATCGCGGTTTTTCCATTCCCCCGGCAAAAGTTTATCGGCTGTTTCAAAATTCAGCGTAATATTGAAATTCCCAGAAAACAACAACCGCGCTAATCGGTCAGGCAACAGCGCATCTTGAACCGGAATTGGTGCTACCGATAAAGGCAAGGGAACATTGGTTATCAGGTAGCAAGTGCGCCGGGAACCATGAACGCCTCGCAAGCGGCCAATGGCTTGCAATAATTCCGCATCCCGATATTGAACCAGCACCCGATTTATGAGCGGGTCAGCATGGCCATTAACAACCACTGGAACGCCACCCACTTGCCCACTTTGTCGCTGCAATGGCCCAAACAATAACGGCTTATCAGGCCATAATCCCCGTGCAAGTGCTTCGATCTCACTGGCTGGCGGCTCAATGCGTCCTGCCACCACAAGCGCTTGGCACTCCTTCAGGCGATTCAAACCGCGTAAGCCATTGAAGTTTGCAGTGGGCCAGTTTTCGGGCAAATAGCCCTGTTTTTTTGCTGTTTCTAAGGCTCCCTTGTGCGTTATCAAAGCCGCGCCTTTAGTTCTGGCCAATAAGGCAACAGGGGCTAATTGGTGGGCTGTTTCTCCCGTTAATTGGCGTTTCCCCATCTGGGTATCAGTTACTTGGATAATGTCTAGGCCAGGGTCAACCGGGGCCTCAAGAACGGTGATTTGATAGCCAGGTAAGAGCGCTTGCCATATTTCTAAGTCGCCAGTGGCATCCAACAGGATCATGGGTTGCCCTTGAATGGCCGGGTTCAATTCCAATCGCGTCCAGCGGACTAGACGGCCATCGGGCCGATCTTCAACCCATACCCCGTTTATGGCTCCATCCAGATACCGTAAAACCGCCTGGGCAAAGCTGGGCAAAATCCAAAGCGCTGAGGTGCCTTTAGGGTCAAATTCAATCCCCCCTTGGGCGATAGACTCAAATACCTCACGGTATGGCTCTGGGTTCAAGTCAATCGCCGCTTTGATAGCCTCTACTGCTTGGGGGTGAGGATAAACCGCTGCCATTGTTAATAAATCAAGCTCGAACCGGTTGGTGATTTGTACCCAATCATTAGCGGGGGATTCGTCAACAACAACAACATGAAAATTTCTTCGTAATACTCTTGGCTTTCCTTCACCACAAGCTAGACTGTGTTGGGCTACAATCCGCCTGGGGTCTTTTTTAACTGCGTCTTGGTGGCACCATTGGCAGTCACTCTGACGGGGGCAAAATGGCGTGCGCTTCCATGTTGGCCAAACACAAACTTCAGAATCCGCTCTTGGGCCATATATTGGCCGGATTTGCTCAATACCGGCATGACGGGGGCACATTGGCTTATCCGGCATAAGTTCGGAGATGGGGGCACCGCGCCCACGATATTCAACCGCTTGGAGGATGGGCGCTACTTCAGCTTGCTGCTTCAATGTTGGGGATAGCCATAATACGCTTAGGTCTGTTTCAGTAATTGCTTTGGCTGTTAAATGAGTTTTCCCCAACCCAACGCCCCCCCGGATCAATAACGCAGTATTTGGCTGAGGTGCGGTTAAAAAGGCGTTCACTCCATCCTTAATTTTCTTTTGGGCTGTTTCAACAGGCAACGGCTCAAGGTAAGGCAAGCCGCAATACTGGGGCAACTCTTCACCGGGTGGGGCCGATAGGGTTGCAAGCCGGATTTTGGCTCCCGCAATCGAACGGGTTAAGGTGGCGGGGGATATTTCTGATTCGATATAACTCTGTGGCCGATGATCTGGGTCAGCTTGTCGCGCCGCTGCTTGAACAGCGTTAATAATCACATCATCGTCCAGCCCTTGCCGTGCCCCTTGAAAAACAGCGGTTCTTATCGGTTCATGGAACCCATCAACCCCGATCCTCGCCAATGCAGCGTAGAAGTCACCGCCAGCTGGGGAGATTGAACCGGTGGGCTGATTCTTCGGGGCCGTTTTTGGTATGCGTAAAGTAAGCCGGTCATGTTCCCGATCAATCAAAAACCAGCGTTGGGGGATGGGGTCATGGGTGGGATTATTTTTGCCGTCAATAACGATTGGCGGGGCCAGGTAAACAATCTGGGCTGGGCTGTAAATGCTCGTATCAATGGGCACCCCTTCGGCTTTCTTGCCCAATGCCCATTGCTTTATATCGCTTAAAGATGTGGGCTTGTCCAGCAGTGCCCATACTCGAAAACGGCTTGGGCCTTCCCCGTTGGGCCGCTGGCTTGAAGTGAATTGCAGTAAGTAAGAACATCCCCCCAAATCTAAAATTTCATCAACGGCATCCGCAAAAAGGCCCATATCCTCCAATGGATTGTGGGGAGTCACCAACCCGTCAATATCACAACAAAAAAGTGTTATGGGGCCAGGGTCACACAAGGTGGCGGGATGGTGGGGCTGAGTGTGGAAAAGCCGTTGGGCTGGTTGGTCTAGTGGGCATTCATCGGTCAAGTTACCATGAACAACAACCGCGCCTTGTTCTGCAACTGCGGTTAAGGTCTCCAGCAGTGCCGGTAAGGTGGTAGGCACCTCCAGCTTTTTCAGCGTCCAGAATTTTACATTGGGATAATTTTTTGCAGTCTCAAAAACGACTGTCCCATTTTCATCATAAGATAGCCGCTTCGTTTTTGTACAAGGGTTTTGTGCAGTTAATATGGCTGGCATAGGGATTCCCTACGCTGCCCGCTTGAGATAGAACCGAACGGCAAAAATATGCTATAATCCGCTTGTCGTGTGGATTTTAGCCGTTTTGCCTTTGTGGGGTTTCTCACTCTAGGCAACGCGGCTTAATTATTTGGGGGACTGGATGCGTGAATTGGCAAACGCCATCACATCAACCCGATAAGCGCCGATGATCTTGCAACCAAGTTTTACTTTCGGGATTTTGCCAGCGTTAAGCCAGCGGTAAGCTGTGCTTCTGCCAATATTTAGCGCTTGGGCTATTTCAGCCGCCAGCATGATGGGGGATTGTTGCGGGGGGGGTGCATCTTCAGGTATCATTATCAAACCTCGTTTGTTTAAGGGGTGGTATCTTTTTGCGTAAGTGAAAAGGTATTGTAGTAAAAGTACATTTAGAAGCCCTAAAACACCCGCTGCTAGGCAAAGTATGTTTAGGGCTTTTCCACCAGTGTTTAAGCCGGTTGCATGGGAAGCATTAACCAAGTCCAGAAGTATATCAGATTTTTATTCGCCGGTGTTTTTTCTGTGCCGTACAACTCGCTTCTACGCTCGCACTGATACATATTTAGCAATGTCCAGCATGATGTAGTAATGTCCAGTATGGTCTATCATGCGAGTAATTTAATAAAACCTCCCCAATACCTTCAAAAAAACCCGCTCCAGTTGCTCCCGCGTCAACCCGGTCACTCTGGCCAAAAATCATCATCCATAACCTGTTCAAACTGCCAGGCGCAATCTGTCGGAAAAGTTTCCAGCGCTAGGCCGGTTTCCTTAGCAGCGTGTAGCCGTCCTTTTTGATAAGCTTTTTCAAACTGTTGTGGTAAGGCTGGTTTAAGACCTGGGTTTTGTTGCAATACATATTGCGCGTCAAAGCGCTGGGTTCTAATGGTAATTTCCCAGCTTCTACCGCGCCGCTCGGGTTGGTATTGCCATTTCAGAAGATGGGCAAGCAATACCGCCAATCGGTTCATGAGTTCGCGCCGTTCACTGGCCCCCATTGCTTCTAGCTCCTCAATTAAATGTT
>CAZOBT010000222.1:0-4113 GCA_964578025.1 uncultured Rhodocyclaceae bacterium
GGTTGGGCAGCACGACCCCAGCGGGGATTTTGTTTGAAACCGATTTGCGCCTGCGTCCGAATGGAGATTCTGGTGTCTTGGCCTGTAGCTTGGCGGCTTTCCGCCAATATCAGGAAGAAAACGCATGGGTCTGGGAACACCAAGCCCTGACCCGCGCCCGTGCTGTCGCCGGGGATAAAACGGTGGGAGCAGCGTTTGAGCAAATCCGTACCGCAATTTTGACCCAACCCCGTGATACAGCCGCCTTATTAGCCGAAGTCTTAGGGATGCGGCACAAAATGCGTGATTCTTTAGGTTCGTCAAAAGAGGCGATTGCACGCGGCGAATTTGACATTAAGCATGATGCAGGTGGGATTGTGGATGTCGAATTCATCATGCAATACCTGATCCTTGCTCACTCCCACGCGCACCCCTGCTTAACCGGCAATTTGGGCAATATCGCCTTGCTGCGCATGAGTGCCGATTTAGGCTTAATCCCCGCTGAACTTGCCGAACCCGTGCGCAACGCCTATCGCCATTACCGTCGCCTGCAACACGGGCAACGCCTCAACAACGAAAAGGCGCGGGTTAGCCGAGACGAATTAAGCAAGGAAATCGCCGCCGTAACAGCTTTATGGCAGGCGGTATTTGCCAGCCGTTAAACTAGGGCAAAAATCAAGACCAAATAAAAAACCTCCAAGTAAAGCATGTCTTACTTGGAGGTTTTTGTTTTAGACCAATTTATAGCAATATGGATGATTAAGTGCTCAATGGCGAATAACACCAAAGAAGCTGAACACATCTCAGACCTGTTAGCCGCAGAACGATACCAAGACATTATCGACCTGTATCCAATAACTCAGCTTGATGCTAAGGAGTACCAAATCCTAACGCTTGTGGCTTGGGCGTGGACAATGCAAGGGGTAGCCCTGAACAAACAGGCGCAAGCAACCGTCGCTAAACATCTGGATTCCGCTCTAGGTTTATGGGAACAGGCCACACAGAAATACGAACAGGCGATACATATCGACTTGCTTAAACACGAAGCGTTCTATAACTGGGGAATTGTCTTAGCGAATATGGCAGAAGCCATTGTGAACGAGCAGCCAGAACGGGCTTTTGATTTGTGGCGACACGCTGGCGAAAAATATTGCGAGTCTTTGCGCATCAAACCCGACAAAGATGAAAGCTTACACAACTGGGGATGCATTTTAGATAATCAAGCACTGACGCTGGTTAATCATGACCCACAAGCCGCACAAGCGTTATGGACTAAAGCAGGTGAAAAATATCAGGCGGCATTAGCAATCAACCCAGATAAAACAGAAAGCTTAAGCAATTGGGCAGCCGTTTTGCTGTATCAATATCATCTTGCGACAACGACTGAGAAACAAACAGTCTTATTAAACAAGGCAGAAGGGCTATTGCAACACGCGGTACAACTTGACGCAGTTGCCCCCGCCTACAACATGGCTTGTGTTTACGCCTTAAAAGGCAACGCCGAGGCGGCGGTTATTTGGCTAGAAAAGAGCCATCTCGGTGGCGCATTAGAGCCTAAAAACCATATTGAGATAGACCAAGATTTAGACAACATCCGCCATAGCGAAATATTCCAAAACTGGTTTAACAAAACGTTTGCGGATAAATAATAGACCAAATAAAAAACCTCCAAATGAAGCATGTCTCACTTGGAGGTTTTTGTTTTAGACCAAATGTGGTCTAAAAAGCGGTTTTAGCCCTTGCGGAAGTTGAGTTCGCCGTTTGTGCCTAAGCTGACGTGGATGACATCTTTGGGGGCGAAGCGGCCTTCGAGGATGGCGCGGGCTAAGGGGTTTTCGATGTGGGCTTGGATGGCGCGTTTTAAGGGGCGTGCGCCGAAAGTTGGGTCGAAACCGGCGTTGGCTAATTCGGCTAAGGCGGATTCTTCTAGCTCTAAACGCATGTCCATGTGTGCCAAGCGTTTTTCCAAATACGCCATTTGGATACGCGCAATGCCTTGGATATTCTTTTCGTCCAAGCTATGGAAGACCACAACCTCATCAATGCGATTGACAAATTCGGGGCGGAAATAGACTTTCACCTCTTCCATGACGGCCGCTTTTACCGAGGCGTAACTCTCCCCTGCCATCTGCTGAATCATCTGACTCCCAAGGTTGCTGGTCATGACGATTACCGTATTTTTGAAATCCACGGTACGCCCTTGCCCATCAGTCATGCGTCCATCATCGAGCACTTGCAACAACACGTTAAAGACATCAGGATGGGCTTTTTCTACCTCGTCGAGCAGGATCACGCTGTAGGGTTTGCGCCGTACCGCTTCGGTTAAATAGCCGCCTTCTTCATAGCCGACATAGCCGGGCGGTGCGCCGATTAAACGCGCTACCGAATGTTTTTCCATAAATTCGCTCATGTCGATACGGATTAAATGCTCTTCCGAATCAAAGAGAAATTCTGCTAAGGCTTTACATAATTCGGTTTTCCCGACCCCAGTTGGCCCTAAGAACAGGAAAGAACCATAGGGACGATTCGGATCAGACAGCCCGGCTCGCGAACGGCGAATGGCATCGGCAACGAGGCGCGTGGCTTCGTCTTGCCCCACCACCCGCTGATGCAAACGGCTTTCCATGTGCAAAAGCTTGTCGCGTTCGCCTTGCATCATCTTGCTTACCGGAATCCCCGTCGCACGGCTGACCACTTCGGCGATTTCTTCCGCGCCCACTTGCGTGCGCAACAGCTTATTTTGCTTACCGTTAGCATCGCCCTTCTCGGCGACTTTGAGCTGGGCTTCGAGCGGCGGCAATTTGCCATATTGCAACTCGGCGAGCTTGTCGAACTGGCCTTTACGTTGCAATTCCGCCATTTGCACTTTCAGCTTTTCAATCGCTTCTTTGATCTGCGCCGAACTGAGCACCGCCGATTTTTCGGCTTTCCAGATTTCTTCTAAATCCGAATACTCCTTGGCTAAACGGGTGATTTCCTCTTCGATCAAAGCAAAGCGTTTGCGCGAGGCTTCATCCTTTTCTTTGCGTACCGCTTCACGTTCAATCTTAAGCTGGATTAAACGCCGGTCGAGCTTGTCCATCGCCTCGGGTTTAGAGTCGATTTCCATTTTGATGCGGGCAGCGGCTTCGTCGATTAAGTCAATGGCTTTATCGGGCAAGAAACGGTCAGTAATGTAGCGATGTGACAATTCGGCGGCAGCGACAATCGCTGGGTCAGTAATATCGACACCATGATGTAGCTCATACTTTTCTTGCAAACCACGCAAAATCGCAATCGTCGCCTCAACGCTCGGTTCGTCGACCAAGACCTTTTGGAAACGCCGTTCTAAAGCCGCATCCTTTTCAATGTATTTGCGATATTCATCTAGCGTGGTCGCGCCAATGCAGTGCAATTCACCCCGCGCCAAGGCAGGTTTGAGCATATTCCCAGCATCCATCGCCCCTTCGGCTTTGCCTGCACCGACCATCGTATGAATTTCGTCGATAAAGAGAATAATGCGGCCTTCATCTTTCGCAATGTCGGTCAGTACCGCTTTCAGGCGTTCTTCAAATTCGCCACGATACTTCGCCCCAGCGAGCAAACCTGCCATATCCAAGACCAAAACGCGCTTGCCTTTTAAGCTTTCTGGCACTTCGTCGTTGATGATGCGCTGTGCCAAGCCTTCGACAATCGCGGTTTTACCCACGCCGGGTTCACCAATCAACACGGGGTTATTTTTGGTGCGCCGTTGCAAAATTTGGATAGCGCGGCGGATTTCGTCATCGCGCCCAATCACCGGGTCAAGCTTGCCTTGTAAGGCGCGTTCGGTCAGGTCGATACAGAATTTTTTCAGGGCTTCACGCTGGCCTTCGGCCTCGGCACTATTCACGTTTTGCCCACCGCGCACCGCTTCAATCGCGGCTTCTAAGGGCTTACGCGCTAAACCATGTTGCTTGGCTAACCGCCCGGCTTCGCCTTTGTCTTCACACAAGGCAAGCAGGAACATTTCGCTGGCAATAAATTGATCGCCCCGTTTCTGCGCCTCTTTGTCGGTAAGGTTGAGCAGATTATGCAAATCCCGCCCAATACTCACTTCACCGCCATGCCCTTCCACTTTCGGCAAACGGCCTAACGCTTGTTGTAAGGCGGTGG
>CAZOBT010000223.1:0-4105 GCA_964578025.1 uncultured Rhodocyclaceae bacterium
TCTTCGCCCAGACGTTGTTTCTTGTCTTCTTCGTATTCTTGGTAATTACCCGCGAAGAAGTTCCATTGTGAATCGCCTTCTGCTGCCAAGATATGCGTACAAATACGGTCTAAGAACCAACGGTCGTGGCTGATTACCAAGGCGCAGCCCGCAAATTCCAGCAGTGCGTCTTCCAAGGCACGTAAGGTTTCCACGTCCAAGTCGTTGGATGGTTCATCAAGCAGCAAGACATTACCACCTGCCATTAAGGTCTTGGCAAGGTGCAAACGCCCACGTTCACCGCCAGACAGATTGCCGACCAATTTGCCTTGGTCTGCGCCTTTGAAGTTAAACCGCCCAATGTAGGCGCGGCTAGGCATTTCAAATTTGCCAATTTGCAGCAAATCACGGCCTTCGGCGAGTTCATCAAACACGGTTTTATTGCCATCTAAGCAATCGCGTGACTGATCGACATACGCCACTTTTACCGTTGACCCGACATCAATCGTGCCACTATCCGGTTGTTGTTGCCCGGTCAGCATTTTAAATAGGGTGGATTTACCTGCCCCGTTCGGGCCGATGATGCCAACGATTGCACCGGGTGGAATAATGAAATTTACATTATCCATCAGTAACTTATCGCCAAAGGATTTAGTCACGCCATTAAATTCGATCACTTTGTCACCTAAACGCTCGGCCACAGGGATAAAGATTTCCTGCGTTTCGTTGCGTTTTTGGTATTCATGGCTGGACATTTCTTCAAAGCGTGCCAAACGTGCTTTACTCTTGGCTTGGCGTGCTTTGGGGTTAGAACGCACCCATTCCAATTCTTGCTTCATCGCTTTGCGATGGGCATCTTGTTGTTTTTGCTCTTGTTGCAAGCGGTCTTCTTTTTGCTCTAACCAGCTTGAATAATTGCCCTTCCAAGGAATGCCATGCCCTCGGTCAAGTTCCAAAATCCATTCGGCGGCATTGTCCAAGAAGTAACGGTCATGGGTAACAGCAACCACTGTACCGGGGAAACGCACCAAGAATTGCTCTAACCACTCGACGGATTCGGCATCTAAGTGGTTAGTCGGCTCGTCCAAGAGCAGCATATCTGGCTTGGATAACAACAACTTACACAGCGCGACCCGGCGTTTTTCACCACCGGATAAATTGCCAATCGTTGCCTCCCAAGCAGGTAAACGCAGGGCATCGGCGGCAATTTCCATCTGTTGTTCTAAATCGCCCCCAGCGGTTGCCAGAATCGCTTCTAAGCGCGCTTGTTCTTCAGCAAGTTTGTCAAAATCGGCTTCTGGGTCAGCATAAGCCGCATAAACGGCATCTAACTTGCTTTGTGCATCGGCAATATCACCTAGGGCAGACTCAACTTCTTGGCGTACCGTTTTTGCGGCATCTAATTGTGGCTCTTGCGGCAAATAGCCGACAGAAATATTGGGAAGCCGTTGTACTTCACCATCAAATTCTTTATCCACCCCTGCCATGATCTTTAACACGGTAGATTTCCCTGCCCCGTTCAAGCCCAGCAAGCCAATTTTTGCACCGGGGAAGAAGGAGAGGGAAATATCTTTAATAATCTGACGTTTAGGGGGAACAGTTTTGCTCACACGGAGCATCGACATTACATATTGAGCCATGATGATGTGATTTCAGTTGGAAAATTTATAAAAATAACAAATAAGCACAGACGAGAACCAGAAAAACTGGGCAGGATTTTAACGCTATCCCTAGCGATAAACCTATTGGCAAGTTCTGTCTGTACTGTGTTACTCAATCAATTATCGCTTGAGCAAATCAACACATCATGGGATGGGCACAAGCGTTAGCCAAACTGCCGCAGCTCACGCAACATGCTTAAACCAAGCTCACGCTCCGTCATGGCAATGTAAGCGGCATAACCTTGTAGCCGCGACAAGCTTTCGCCAGCGGGTAGGGATTTGCCTTGTTTTAGGTTATGTATTGCTGCTCGCATATTACGTTTTAACTCACGACTGACGCGGGGAGGCTTGTCATCATTGACAATAAGGCCAGTGACTTCTTGCATTGCCCCTTGCTGGATCACGCGCGTTTTTTTGCTATTAAGTGCAAAGCCTTCTTCGCTTAAGAGCCGCTTTAAGCTACCTAAAAGACGGCTGATGTCGGGTTGGCTCGTGTTTTCTTTGGGAAAGCTAAATGTTAGGTCATCGGCATAACGCGTATATCGCCAACCCGCTTGTTCCGCAAGGCCGCTGAGGCGGCGATCAAGACGTAGGCATAACACATTGGTTAATGCTGGGCTAGTTGGCGCACCTTGGGGTAAGCAACGCTCGCCAAGGGCGACAAAGTACTCTTTGCCTTCATGTTGCACAATTTCACGCGGAGCTTCGGTGCACAGCAACGCTAACAAGGTTGCGATTTGTTCGGGATAACCGGCTTTGCGAAACACGCCTTTCACCCGCTTCCAGCTAATGGAGGGGAAAAAGTTCTCGATGTCGATTTTTACAATGACTCGGCTATTGCTATGTTCGGCGGCATTGGTGGCAATCGAACGCCCACTTAAAAAGCCATGTGCCGCACCATGTACCAGCAAACGCCCAAGGATTTCGTGCATGACCCAATGTTGTGCTTGTTTAAGCTTGGGAAGAGGTGCCCAAATGGCACGCATTCCACCGCTACGCTTGGGGATTTCAAAGCGGCGATAGTGGCTACGTTCGGCGGCTTCCCGGTGGTAACACAACCAACGTAGTTGACTCACCGACAAGCCCAAGGCTTCGCACAGTTGTGGGACTTTAGTGATAACGGGAACTTGGTTGTCTAAGAGGCGTTTATTGGCGTTGTCAACATCCCACTTGTCTTCGCTGGTGTCGTCTGTCCAATACACGCCCTCGCCCAGATGCACAATGTGTTTGGCTTTATAAGCTTGCCAGGCTTCTTTGCGTAAACGCCGTTGTTCCGCCGCTTCTTGTTTAAGTTGCTTTTTATAGCGTTCTAACTCGCTTGCCGACATATTGTCAGTCGGGCGACGCTCTACCATAAAGCCATTTTTTTCTAATTGGGCGCGGATATAGGCATTAATACTGCCTGCTTTCTCAATATCGCCCCACAAGGTTGCCAAACGAGTGGCTTGTTCTGTGCTCATAACGTTTATCCCTTTATGCTCTTCTATATTTCAGCGCGTAATTTGCCTAGCCTTCAATAAAACCGCTGTGCTCTAGCTGAGCGATTTGGCGCAAATAGGCATGACGGGCGGCTTGCACCGAGTTAAATGCAAATTGCTGTTGTTTCGGCGGGCTAAGGTCGCTCTGTGCCTGATAGGTTAGGAGGAGGCGTTTGTTATTCAGCGTGACTTGAATTTGCTCTTCGGCGGCATTTTTTGGCTGGCTCGAATTTGCCGAAGTTGCTTTGCGCCGAGTAAATAAACGAGTCTCTTGGGTAATGACCGTAATATCACGTTTCGCTAAATGTTCGGCATAGGCCAAACGTAAGGCGATTAAATGACTGCATGGCCCTTGGCTAAGACCATGTTGCATGATCTGGTGACAGCTGCAACTGGCTTTACTGATCTGCCCTTCTTCGTTCAGTTTTAAGCGGGTGGAATAGTCCCGTTTTTCTTCTTTTACCTTAATCTCTGCCGCAATTTCTATCCCTTCTTGTGGGATTAAGTTGAGCTGCAATTCGCCAATTGCTTTTGGATTTTTTTGCCGGGTCAGTAAATCGTAAGCCAGCTTTTCCGCCGTATGCCGGAACTCAAAGTGCGCCATGTCTAAAGGCTGTTCCGTCAGGGGTCGATAGCGATACACCGCTTGTGCCAGGTCGTAAATGACCAAGCCTTGTTGGCAAGCTTGTTGTAAAGCCGCCCGGCAGGCCGCAGTGTCTAACTGAGTTGCCTCGGCGATTTGCGCTAAATCCGCGACATAGGCCGTTTGCAAATACTGCGAGACCTGTTGTAGATGCGCCACGCTGTGCGCCCGGCGTGGTAAGAGCAAATCAAAATTCAAACTTTGCGCCCAATTACTGGCACTTAAGCCGGTCAAAGCAAAGCTTAAAGTCATGCCTTGCCCGCGCAAAATCCAAAAACTCGGAAGGCCATTGCCTAGCAAACGCACTTCAATGGTATCGGTATAGGGCAAGAAACGTTTGAGCA
>CAZOBT010000224.1:0-4100 GCA_964578025.1 uncultured Rhodocyclaceae bacterium
CCTCTGTGTAAACAACACCATGGTAAGAGACATCAGGTTCGTTCAGACGCTTAAATTTAGCTTTGTGTTCTGCCCACGGGAACTTACCGCTATCAACGATAATGCCTCCAATAGAATTGCCATGGCCACCCAGATATTTGGTCAGTGAGTGC
The DNA here is from genome assembly GCA_964578025.1 of uncultured Rhodocyclaceae bacterium. Taxonomy (GTDB): domain Bacteria; phylum Pseudomonadota; class Gammaproteobacteria; order Burkholderiales; family Rhodocyclaceae; genus CAZOBT01. The sequence goes on from CAZOBT010000224.1 coordinate 153, forward strand.
ACAACAACATCGGCACCGTGTTCAAAAGGGCGGCACAGATAAGGCGAGGGCACCGTGTTATCCACAACGAGCGGCACGCCGTGACGGTGAGCAATTTCGGCCAGCTTTTCGAAGTCGGTAATGTTGCCCAACGGGTTGCCGACTGATTCGCAATAAATTGCCTTGGTCTTTTCGTCGATGAGCTTGGCAAAGGAATCCGGGTCACGGTAATCCGCAAAGCGGACCTCGATCCCGTATTGCGGCAGCGTATGCGCAAACAGATTATAGGTGCCGCCATAGAGCGTGGTTGACGACACGATGTTGTCACCGGCTTCGGCAATGGTCTGAATTGCGTAGGTAATGGCGGCTTGGCCAGAGGCCAGTGCGAGCGCTGCAATTCCGCCCTCCAAGGCCGCAACCCGCTTTTCCAAGACATCTTGTGTGGGGTTCATGATGCGCGTGTAGATGTTGCCCTGAACTTTCAGGTCAAACAAATCTGCACCATGTTGTGTGCTGTCAAAGGCGTAAGAGGTGGTTTGATAAATCGGGACAGCAACGGCTTTGGTCGTTGGGTCAGGGCTATAGCCGCCATGTACGGCAAGGGTTTCTAGTTTCATTCGTCTCCCCAATGGGTCGTGGTAAAGGGTGGGATCATAGCATTAGCTTTTCTTCGCTAATCGCCACAACGAGGTGACTTCCGCGACTCGCGCTAAATACAAGGGGTCGTTGCGATCAAAGGCTTTGCCATGTTTGGGGCGGGCATCCAAGCGGCCTTTTACAACCAAACCTGCCGCCGCAATCCAGCCTTCTAATTCAGCACGGGTGCGCAAGCCAAGATGCTCGGCAAAATCCGAGAGGATCAACCAGCCTTCACCACCATCACGCAAATGGGCAGCAAGGCCATTGAGGAAACCACGCAGCATCTGGCTATTCGGGTCAAACACGGCAGCCTCAATCGCAGAACTGGGCTTGGCAGGCAACCACGGTGGATTACAGATCACCACATCGGCTTGTCCTGCTGGGAAAAGGTTGGTGTATTGCAATTCAATTTGTGTGGCATAGCCAAATTTTGCGGCATTGTCTTTAGCACAGACCAAAGCCCGTTGATCTAAATCCGTAGCGACCACTTTCGCCACACCACGCTTTGCCATTAGGATAGATAAAACCCCTGTCCCCACCCCGAGTTCAAAGACCAAATTATTGGCAGGGGTGGCTTGTGGCAAAGGAGCTTGCGCGACTAAATCAATGTATTCACCGCGAATGGGTGAAAACACCCCATACGCCGGATAAATTTTGCCGCCGAGGGCGGGGATGTCTACCCCTTGTTTTTGCCATTCCACCGCACCAATCAAACCCAATAACTCGCGCAGAGAAACGATGGAGTCAATAACATCAACGGTATCTGGCGAGCTTGAACTTTCACCTGTCGCTCCATAGGCCGCGACGCAAGCCGCTGCAACCTCGGGGGCGCGACGTAGGGGAATGCGGTAATCCGCTGTTAAGGGCAAGAGCAATTTGCCGAGCACATTGGCTTTTTGTGCTTGCGTATGGCGGCGGTGATGAAACACGTCTTTGAGGCTTGCCCCGGCGGGTAAGGTTTTTTCTTTACGCTCCACGCGGCGGCTCAGGGCTTGTAAGAGCTGCCGAGCTTGGTGGTAATCCCCTTGCCAGAGTAAGCCTACGCCTTCGCTGGCAAGCCGATAGGCCACATCAGCAGAAATTTCTGGGCTAACTAGCTCAATGCGTTTCGGGGCTTTACTTTGATTTTCCGATCGCCATAACGCGCTGTGTTGTTGCCCATTGACTGTCCAAGTGACGGTATTTGGTGTGGCTGGATGTGTTGCAGATAACGCTGTCGTTGCAGAAAGAGACATGAATTAACGTACCGTAATTTGTACGCGGCGGTTGCGTGGTTCTAGCACTTCATCCGCCGTGGGGATTAAAGGTTCGCGTTCACCGCGACCCGAGATTTGGATCATATGGTCAGCAATGCCCATTTCCAGGAACAAGGCTTTGGTACTTGTAGCACGACGCAGCGATAACGCATCGTTTTTTTCGACACTACCCACGCGGTCAGTATGCCCAATGATCTCCAGTTCGGCGGCTTTACGTTGGCGGATTTCGGCTTGGATTTTGCCTAAGAGCAATTGCGACTCGGGGGTTAAGGTCGTATTTTCTTGGAAATACAGATTAAAGCTGGCCGGGCGTGGCGGGCGTGCGGCAAGGGTTTTGCCATAACGGGCTTGCACCTCTTCTGCGTTCAATGTGGTTTCACGGTTAAACCCTAAACGCCGCTCAGCCGTCGCATAGGGCTGGTCTAAACGGCTGCTTTTGTCACCCCGTTGCACAATCACGGCACTTGGCCTGCCATCGGCAGAGGGCAGTAAGACCACCCGTTCACTGGCACAGCCTACCAATAAGCTCATCAAGCCAATAAGGCTAATTCGCTTCATCATGCCCCGCCCCAGTAAATTACGCCAAGGCTGCTCATCAACCAGCCACTTCAATCACAAACTCTGTGCCACGCACCCCCAACACCGTGGTTGGTGTCGAGAAGCGCACAGATTCAGGGTTATTTTTGGCTAATTTACCGGTAACGACTGCCACTGTGCCTTTATGTACCTTAGCTGCCATATTGCCGTCATGGGTTGTACTATCAAAGGCAAATTTCTCTAGCTCTAATACGGTATTTACCCCGGCGGATAGCAAGGTGCTATCGCGTAAGGTAACGCCAACGCTACCGTTAGCAGTGGTGCGAATAATATCTTCGGAATATAAAAACATTCCCTCTTGGGCAACCATCTTTTGCCCTTTGCGCTCTATGTGCACTAAGCCTTGTACCTGTTTGATTGTGCCAATACTACTAGCGGCAGCCTCCTCAGCCGCATGACTAAGTTGTACCCCAAAAAAAAGAAATAACGCCAGAAAAACAAAACATAAACGAAATAAAGACGGTGATTTTATATTCGCACTTCCTAGATATTGCTTTTGCATCCTATTTCCTCCTAAAAACAAACAATTGCGGCGGATTGTACGGAAAAGTTAACGCAAAAAGCCAAGTATTAGTGATTCCGCACAATATCAAGGTCAGCCTGATTCCGTTCATCACGATAAATAAGGGCTGGCATTGGCGGATTAACGTTATTGTTAGCCGCTGGACGGACAAAGCAGCTCAAGACCACGTTCGCCAAGGGGCGATTTTTGTGCAATACATCGACCGCACATCGCCCATAAACGCTTTCAATCGTGGCTAAAAGATTTCTGGCGTAGGGACTTTGTAAGCGGCCATCCAAAATCAAATTCGCCACCATCACCCCATCAGGATTTAACACGCGCTGCGTTTCGCGCCAAAATTCTTGGGTAACTAAATGGCTGGGAATCGCGGTTAACGCGCTATACACATCGACCACTATCATGTCATAACGTTTGTCGCTGCGATGCACAAATTGCCGCGCATCCGCCACCACAAATTCCCCAACAATCGGGCGATGTAAGAATTTTTCTTCGGCAAGTTGGCGAATCGCTGGGTCAATATCGACAAAGGTGTAATGGTTGTCATCCGCCACTGCCGTCCCATGCGACAAGGTAAAACCGCCCGCGCCCAAGACCAAAATTTCCTTATTTTTCAGTTGTAATTCATCATGAATGATGTGCCGTAATTGCTGCACATAGCGCGCATAATGCGGCGGCTCGCTGTGATCCAGCAGGGAAGCCACGGAGTTATTCACCTTAAAGGCGTGTGGCGCAACTTGCCCCGGCAAATTCACGGGGACAACGGCATAATCAGCATAGGCGGTATCGCTAATTTCACCAATTTCACTGTATTGCCAAAGGTTTAGCGTAATAATCAAACTCGCCAACGCCACAATGCCGCCGCGTAATTGCCATTGCCGCGCGGGGCTTAAGCCTTGCGGCAGCGCAAAAATCCCGGCGCATAATAGCAAGGCACACACCACAACAGCAGCAGCA
>CAZOBT010000225.1:0-4077 GCA_964578025.1 uncultured Rhodocyclaceae bacterium
TGCCCCACCACACCCAGAGGCTCATGGAAATGGTAAGCCACGGTGGTGTCATCTAATTCGGCTAAAGAACCTTCTTGCGCCCGCACACAGCCTGCAAAGTAACGGAAGTGATCAATCGCTAAAGGAATGTCAGCGGCTAAGGTTTCGCGGATCGGCTTGCCGTTATCCACACATTCGACATAAGCGACTTTTTCGAGGTTAGCTTCTAAACGGTCAGCAATTTTCAACAGGATATTGGCACGAGCAGCGGGAGCAGTACGCGCCCAAGCATCGGCGGCGGCATGGGCGGCATCTAAGGCGAGTTCAATGTCTTCTGCGCCAGAGCGAGCGGCTTGGCAGAACACTTGCCCGGTGATGGGCGTGATGTTGTCAAAATATTGGCCTTTAACTGGAGCAACCCATTTGCCGCCGATGAAGTTGTCGTATTTTGCTTTGAATTGGACAAGTGCGTCAGCAGAACCAGGCATAGCGTAAATCATGATGTCTCCTTATTGAGTAGTCGGTTGCAGCAGAGTGTTTAGCAGTGTGGCACTGCCTCATCTTGCGTACTTTCTCTCTCGCACTCTGCGTGCCAGCCTGAGGCCAAGCCACACAATTTGCTACAACAAAAAACATCAATTTATTGTTTTATAAGGATTTTATTTTTCTTAGCCCATGCGCTTGGCACACGGTGACAGGCTGCGCCACGGTTGACCTGTTCTGCTGCACCTGTTTCGTTTCGGAGCAGTTGCTCCATGCCGTAACGTTTTGCCGTGGGTAAATTGCTCCGTAGGCCGGGATTTGTCACGGCATATTTCCTGCACAGGGATTGGCATGGAGACAAAACACAAAAACTTAGCACAACTGGCACAGGGTGATCCGGCAATGGCAGAGGCCATTCGACGCGCCTTGTGTATTGTGGATAAAGACATTCCCTTGTTAATTCAAGGCGAAACGGGGGCGGGTAAAGAAGTCTTTGCCGCTGCCTTTCATGGCAGTTCGCAACGCGCGGCGGCTCCGTTTATTGCGGTGAATTGCGCCGCAATTCCGGCGAATTTGATTGAAGCCGAATTATTTGGCTATGTCGCTGGCGCGTTCACCGGGGCAAGCCTTAACGGCGCACCCGGCAAATTGCGCGAGGCCAATGGCGGTACGCTGTTTTTAGACGAAATTGGCGACATGCCTGCTTCTTTACAAGCGGTTTTATTGCGCGTGTTAGAAACCCGGCGCGTCACGCCGTTAGGTGGAGGCAAAGAAACACCCTTAGACATTGCCATCATCTGCGCCAGCCATCGCCCGTTGCGCCAGTTAGTGCAAGAAGGGCATTTCCGCAGTGATTTGTTTTATCGCTTAAACGGCCTGACCGTGGTTTTACCGCCTTTACGCCATCGCCATGATCTGCCGCAGCTGTGTTACACCCTGCTGCAAGAAGAACTCCCCGGACAACGGATTCACTTAGCCCCAAGCACGCTAGAACTCTTACAAGCCTATCCGTGGCCGGGTAATGTACGGCAACTGCGCAACGTGTTACGGGTTGCTCTTGCCCTGAAGGAAGCCGGTGATACGCTGTTACCTGAACATTTACCGCAAGAATTTATGGAAGACAGCAGCGATCTCCCGCCAACTTCGCGCAAACTGCGACAAGCGGAACAACAATGGATTAAAGCTACGGTGGAGCATCATGCCGGTAATATTTCGGCAGCGGCACGGGAACTCGGCATTACCCGCACCACGCTGTATCGCAAACTGCGTCAGGAGGGAACGTGACATTCCTCGCCACCTTAAAAGCCCGTGCGCAATCGCTCAAACAAGAAATTTTGACCTTGTATTGTGTCCTACGCCATCCTCACACACCGCGCCGGGTACGTTGGTTGGCCTTGTTGATCGTTGCCTATGCCCTTAGCCCCATTGATCTGATTCCCGACTTTATTCCCGTCTTGGGTTTATTGGATGATCTGATTCTGTTGCCACTGGGCATTGCCTTAGTCCTTAAACTCCTACCCGGTGAACTCTTAGCCGCCTGCCGCCAAGAAGCTGCCAACATGCCACAACGCCGTTTGGCGCAAAGCAAATTCGGCGCAATGTTAGTGCTTAGCTGTTGGCTACTCGGCGCGTTCTTGGCGTACAAACTGTACGGGTAAGCAAACCAAGCCAAAAATAAAGACCAAATTAAAAATAAGCCAAAAAAAACAAGTCAAATATTGCCAATTAGACAATAGACCAAATAGAAATAAACAAGCCACAATAACTAAGCCCCCAGCTTGGGGGCTTGGTGTTAGAAGTTATAACGCAGCCCTACCCAGAAGTTACGCGGCGCACCGGGGGCGTAGAAAGTGGTGTGCATTAACGGATAGTTACCATTCACCGCGCCAAAGGGACGGGCGATGTAGTTGCCGTTGCTGTTAAAGGCCATCGCGCCTAGTTGTGCAGCGGTGCTGTAGCGTTTATCAAACAGGTTATTGACCTGCGCAAACAGTTCAAGCTGGCGTGTGGCTTGGTAATTGGCGTTGAAGTTAAACACCGCATACCCCGCGCTCCGCCCACTGCCAAGGTAATACTGTCCATCGGCTTGATGGGCGGCATTTTCATTGCCACGCGCCAAACTGCCCGCGACTGCTACCATACCAAGGCCAAGGCGCAAATTGGCTAAAGCCTCATAGCCAACTGACACTTTCAGCATTTGTTTTGGGATCAATGGCATACGATCACCGGGTTTAATGCTAATCGTGCCATCAGTCCCCGGATCGCCACTGCTTGCACTGCTGTTACTGCTATTGCTTGAACCATTCACCGTTTCATGGCTTTGATAGGTGGCATCCAGATAGGTGTAGTTCAGTTGATAAGCCCATTTGCCTTGTACGCCACTTGCCCCCAGTTCTAAACCTTGGCGGCGGGTTTGCCCGAAGTTTTTAAAGTAGCCATAGCCCGCTTGGTTATCGGCAACAAACAAAATATCGTCATGATTATCGGCGCGGAAAATACCAGCGTTCCATTGCCAGTTCGCACTCAACTTACCCCGCATCCCAGCTTCCCATGTTTTGGTCACTACTTGTTTTAAGGGCGGGTCGCCTGCCATCGCATTAGGCAATTTGCACGGTTGATCGGGGTTAGCACAACCGAGTTCAATGGCACTGGGGGCGCGACTGCCTTCGTTGTAAGCAAGATAACTGGTCAAAAACGGGGTGGCTTGCCACGTTAAACCAACGGCGGGGTTAAAGCGGCGGAAGGTGTGATTACCGCTTAGGGTTGCCGCATCGCTATCGCTATGAATCTGGTCACGATTTTGTACCTTGGTTTCATTAAACCGCCCTGCCACGTTCAAGTGCAATTGCTGGCTTAATTGCAGGGTGTCACTGGCGAAAAGACTCCAAGTTTGAGTCCGCCCATGCAGATTCACCCGTGTATCAAACGGCGCACCATCCACATTACCGCCAGTAACACCATCAGCAAACGCATTTAAAGCCGTTACGCTACGGTCAGGGTTGAGATAGCCAAGTTGCGCACTTTGTTGAAACTTAACGCGGCTGGCATCGTAGGCCGCGCCCAACAGCAGTTGGTGGCTCATACCTGCCCATGTGCCACGATGCTCCCATTGCCCAGACAGGCCATAGTTTTCTTGGATAGTCGAAGTGCGATTGATTAGGGCATTACATTTTTCGCCGGGTTCATCATTGAGCAGCACATTCGCGACACACCGCCAATAGGGGAAGGGGGTATTGCTGGCAGTTGCCCCAGAGGTGGGATAACCGCTATACCCAGCGGCGGCTAAGGCCGCCCGCTCTGCCGCGCTTGGCTGATACACCGACTGATCTAACGAGCCTTCATTCACATCGGCGTTATAGGTGGTAGTTTTGATCTTGCGGTAATACACGTTGCCCGAAAAATTATTCTTACTATCTAACTCGTGTTTCGCCAGCAAGTTCAAAAACGTTGAGCGATTTTCGGTAATGTCTGGCTTGGTATACACGCTTGCCCAACGTTGTTGCAAAAATTGTCCAGTTTGCAAACCGTTGCCGCGTAGATTGCTCTTAGCATGAGCCAGCGTTAGGCTTAAATCGGTCTTCGCATCTTGCCAGCCGAATTTGCTAAAAACCCGCC
>CAZOBT010000226.1:0-4023 GCA_964578025.1 uncultured Rhodocyclaceae bacterium
AGGTGTTTATCCTTTAATACCCGTTGCTGTTCCACGACAAATTCATCGGCAAATAAGGGGGGTGGGAAGCCCTGTCCCCAAATCGCACTATCCAATAAACGCGCCACCTCTAAGCTGTAATAGCCTTCTTCTAATGCGCCATCGGTTTCGATGCGGCGGGCTAAATCTTCTGGGTTTAATAATTCCGCCGCAACTTGGGTAAACACCGCTTGAAAGACGGGGAAATCTTCTTCCATTAACGTTGCCCCGGCAGCGGCGGCATGACCACCAAAGCGGATTAACACATTGGGGACACGCTTGGCGACCAAATCCAAGGCATCGCGTAAATGCAAACCGGGAATGGCGCGCCCCGAGCCTTTTAGTTCGCCATGTTCCCCACGAGCAAAAGCAAAAACGGGGCGGTGCCATTGTTCCTTTAAGCGCGAAGCCAAAATCCCGACCACACCTTGATGCCAAGACGGATCAAACAAAGCCAAGGCTGGTAAATCGCCGGGGGCGGGCATTTGGGTGAGCAAATACGCGGCTTGTTCCTGCATATCGGCCTCAATATCGCGCCGTTCGCGGTTGAGGCGATCAAGTTCTTGCGCAATTTGCAAGGCGCGGATTGGATCATCGGTGAGTAAGCACTCAATCCCCAAGGCCATATCCGCCAAGCGTCCAGCGGCGTTTAAGCGGGGGGCGATGAGAAAGCCTAAGTCATAGGCCGAGACCCGTGCCGGGTCTTTGCCTGCGGCTTGAAACAAGGCCGCAATGCCTGCATGTAGCTTGCCTTGGCGTAAACGCTTCATGCCTTGACTGACCAAAATGCGGTTGTTGCGATCAAGTTTGACCACATCGGCAATCGTACCGAGGGCGACAAAATCAAGCAGGGTCGCCAAATTTGGCTCGGCGCGTTCCGCAAACCAGCCACGTTCACGCAATTCAGCACGTAAGGCCAACATCACATAAAACATCACTCCAACCCCGGCAATCGCTTTACTGGGGAAGGTGCAATCCGGCTGATTCGGATTCACGATGCAATCGGCATCGGGCAAGCTATCGCCGGGTAAGTGGTGATCGGTAATTAAGGTCGCAATCCCTAACGCTTGCGCCCGCGCCACGCCGTCAATACTGGCAATGCCGTTATCCACGGTAATAATTAAATCGGGCTGCTGTTGTGCGGCTAAATCGACGATTTCTGGGGATAAACCATAGCCCAGGGTAAAGCGATTCGGCACGAGGTAATCGACGGTTGCTCCCATTGCACGTAAAGCACGAATACCAACGGCACAGGCTGTCGCACCATCGCAGTCATAATCGGCAACGATGAGTAACTTCGATTCGGCTTCGATTGCGTCGGCTAACAAACTCGCCGCCATGTCTGCATTTAATAACGCGGTAGGGGGCAGTAAGAGTTTCACGTCGTCATCGATTTCGCTTACGGCTGAAATGCCGCGAGCGGCGTATAAACGTGCCAAGAGAGGGTGCATTCCGGCTTGGCTAAGTTCCCATTCACGACGGGATGCGCGTTGGCGTTGAACAAGTTGTGTCACAGTGTTTTATGAGTTTTGGTTAGCAAGGGTTACGCTGAGTTGTGCCAAGGTAGCGGGTTGGGCTTTGCGCCACGACCACCATGATTTACGGCTTGGCGCATGTAAATCCCAGACCAAGGTGCGATGCAGTTGCGGGGCAATCAAGCGGCAGCGGTTAATTTCTTTATTACTTAATGCGCCTAACAGCGGGGTAAACCAAGTTTGGTCTAAAAGCTCTAATTGGCTTCTCCAGCCCGCCCCATCGTCATAGAGCAGAGGTTGTTGAAGTTGGTCTAATACAACAAGGCCGCGTGCGGGTTTGCTGGCTAAGACTTCTGACAGGCTAACTGCCCGTGCGTAGACACGTCCATGTTGTTGTTTTGCTCGCCCAATCGCTAAGGGATCATTACTCCAGACATCGGTAAATTCGGGGTGGGCTTGTAGCCCAAAATTGGGCGCAGCCCCTGCTCCCCATAGCCAAATGCCATTGAGCGTTGCCTCACCACGTTCGGCACGGATTTGGTTTACCGTATGGCTATGCAACACCATTTGTACTTCATTTTGCAACCGTCGCAACCATATATGATCCGTGCCTGCGGTGAGTTCGGGAGCCAGTTGGCGACCGATAATTTCTGATAATGGTGGCGTGTGCAGAGGTTTAGCCTGATGCAGAGCTAAATACCAGCGATGTGGATGCGGGGCGTAAAATGTGCCAATATCGGCAAATTCACTATTCAAGCGGGCTAATAAAGCCTGTGATTCTTCGGCGGTTAGGGCAAAGGTATCTGCTCCGCCCACAATCACGCGCTCTTGTTGAAAGCGCAAATAAATGGGGTCAGCACAAAGTAGGTGAGTGGGCATGTTGTCTTCCCACACCACATTTTCTTCCCCTAGGTAACGTAAATACGCCAAACCAATTTGGTCTGGATTCGGCCAAAGGCTGGTAAGGCCGATTTCATAAGGGATAGCCGCTTCATGGCGACTTTGGCCTGCATCTAATAAGCTTTCTAAGGCCGGGCAAACAATGCCATTTAATGTGTCTTGATCCCGTGCCTCAGGCCAGATCAATTGCGGAATAAATAAGGTAAGTTCCATCGCGAAAAACACCGAAATAAGCACAAAAATGCGCACTAAAATGGGGTTAAGTGTAGCACCTAAGCCGATGGCTCATCGTAGTTAGGAAAGTAAATGAATCGTTACGCTTTGACAAAATAAAAAAGCTTTACTATAATGCCGCCTTCTTTACGGAAACGTGGCCGAGAGGTCGAAGGCACTCCCCTGCTAAGGGAGCAGACGGGCAAAACCTGTCTCGAGGGTTCGAATCCCTCCGTTTCCGCCAAGAAACCTGCAAGTTTAAATTATTTTTAATAGTTTTCTTGCAAAAGTTGAGAAGTTAGCTATAATGCCGACCCATCAACAACGCGCCCGTAGCTCAGCTGGATAGAGTACTTGGCTACGAACCAAGGGGTCAGGAGTTCGAATCTCTTCGGGCGCGCCAGATTCTGAAAACCGCTTAGTGCAAACTAAGCGGTTTTTTTATTTACGGCACATTCCAACCATTCAACCATTACCACGCGAATTGGTTGATGACCTGACGACTTGCCACGATGGTTTCACTGGCGGTAATGCCAATCATGCGGTGTAAACCTTGAGTTTGTACCAAGGTATCAGCCGCTAGACCATGCACAAAAACGGCAGTACATAAAGCCTCTGCTACCGGGTAGCCTTGTGCTAACAAGGCCGTGATGATTCCCGTTAACACATCCCCCATGCCCGCACTCGCCATGCCAGGATTGCCTGTGCCATTCACCCACCATTGTCCATTCGGGCAGGCAATAATGCTGCCACAGCCTTTTAACAACACATAACTTTGATACTGTTGGGCAAGGCGCAATGCCGCTTGCCAACGGTTTCTTTGTACCTCCGCCACGCTACAACCAAGTAACCGTGCCGCTTCCAAGGGATGTGGGGTCAAAATCGTTGCGGCACGACGCTGTTTTAATTGGTGCGCCAATGTCATTTCTGCTGCCAATAAGTTCAAGGCATCGGCATCTAATACCAAGGGAATCGGCAACGCAAACGCCAGATTTAAATATTGGCTGGCAACGTCGCTAGCGCCTAAACCGGGGCCACAGCCCAAGGCATGTAAGCCATTTTGCGCAAATAAAGCCGTTGGTGAGCGCAACATCAATTCGGGTTGTTGGCTATCCCAACTTGGGGCATGGTTATCTAACGGAGCAAGAAACACGCGCCCTGCCCCCAAACATAAACAGGCGCGTGCGGCTAAAAAGGCCGCTCCTAACATGCCCTGACTACCGCCCAAAATCCCAGCATTGCCATAACTCCCTTTATGACTATTTTGTTTGCGTCGCGCTAGTTTTGTTGGTGGGGTTGTTGCCGTAAATAACGAGGCATCAGCTTTGATTGCCGAGGCCGGAATCCCCAAATCCGCCACTTCAATCCGCCCACAATAATCGGGGCCATCTAAGGTGTGCAGCCCCGGTTTATCGGC
>CAZOBT010000227.1:0-4011 GCA_964578025.1 uncultured Rhodocyclaceae bacterium
GCGTTAGCCGAGCAGCTCGGGATCAACGCTACACAGGTTCTGCCTTTTTCCACGGGTGTGATTTTGGAATTACTGCCCACCGAACGGGTTGTCGCCGGGTTGCCCGGAGCGATTGCTAACCTAGCGGCAGATAATTGGCACGCGGCGGCGCATGGCATTATGACCACCGACACGGTCGCCAAAGCCGCTTCACGCCAAGTCACGGTGGCAGGGAAAAGCATCAGCATTACCGGGATTTCCAAGGGGGCGGGCATGATTAAGCCAAATATGGCGACCATGCTTGGCTTTATGGCGACCGATGCCGGGATTGCGCAGCCCTTGTTAAACGATCTGGTTAAAGAAGCAGCCGATGCCTCGTTTAACTGCATCACCGTCGATGGCGATACCTCCACCAATGATTCGTTCATCATGATTGCTACGGGCAAGGCGGACTTAGCCTTTGTCGATGGCAGTGAAGCGGGTTGGGCTGAGGTGAAAGCTGCTTTAATCGCGGTAGCGGTGGAGTTAGCGCAAGCCATTGTGCGCGACGGTGAAGGGGCGACGAAGTTTATTACCGTTGATGTGTTGGGCGGAACAGACCGCGAAGAATGCCGCAAAGTTGGCTATGCGATTGGGCATTCGCCGTTGGTTAAAACCGCTTTCTTTGCCTCTGACCCCAATTTAGGGCGCATCCTTGCCGCGATTGGCTATGCCGGGATTGAGGATTTAGATGTCGCCGCCATTCGTGTCTGGTTAGAAAGCGATGGCGATTGCACCCTCGTTGCCGAACATGGCGGACGTGCCAGCATTTACCGCGAGGAAGATGGCGCAGAAATCATGTCCCGCCCCGAAATCACCATCCGTGTCGACCTCAACCGTGGCGTGGCGACAGCTAAGGTCTACACCTGTGATTTCTCTTACGACTATGTGAAGATCAATGCGGATTATCGGTCATAGTTGAGCCGGATTATTGCTCACTGTTGTATCTTACAAAACGCCACATGAATACAGTGGCGTTTTGTTTTAGCCAAACGTTAGAATGGTTTTTATTTTATTGGAATAAAAACTGTGGCGGAAAAACTGGTCAATTGGGTACAACAACGTGCTCGTGAATTGCGGCAAAACCAAACGCTGGCAGAGCAGGCCATGTGGCAACAACTCCGTGCGAAACGGTTTTCTGGGTTTAAGTTTCGACGGCAAGAACCGATTGGGCGTTATATTGCAGACTTTGTTTGCTTCTCAGCAAAGTTGATTATTGAGCTAGATGGTGAACAACATCTTGCGCAACGTGAACATGATGAAAATCGCGATACGTGGTTAGCTACACAAGGTTTTCGCGTTCTACGCTTTTGGAACAATGAATGGTTATCACAGCCAGAAGCTGTGTTGGACACCATTTTTAGTGCATTGTATGCCCCCTCCCCCGACCCCTCCCCCATAAAGGTTGAGGGGAGATGTTCAAATGTTTTGCCAGTTGCTCCAATTCCCCTCGCCCTGCTGGGAGAGGGGTTAGGGGAGAGGGATTGACCTTTTCTTTTTTATTACCCATTCACCATGTCCAGTGCGTTTCTACTTTTCCCTGATTTTTGCCTGATTTTGTTGGGCTATGTTATTCGTCGCCAGATGCACTTGGGGGATCATTTTTGGACGGGGGTGGAAAAGCTGGTGTATTTCATTTTCTTTCCTGCGTTGCTGGTTAATGCCCTGTTAAAAACCCATATTGATCTTGTGGCGGCTGCGCCGTTGTTGATTGTGGCTTTGCTCTGTATGGTGGGGGCGATGGTGTTGGCGTTGGGCTTGCGTTGGTTGCTGAATGTACCGCCACACCCGTTTGCCTCGGTTTTCCAATGTGCGTTTCGCTTTAATTCTTATGTTGGTCTCGCCGCCGCTGGAATGTTGTTTGGGCAAGAGGGCATTGCTACGATGGGGATGATTCTGGGGGTGACTGTGCCCTTAGCCAACCTGAGTGCTGTTAGCATGTTGGCACGGCATGGTAACTTTGGTCTATGGAAAGAAATCGCAAAGAATCCCTTAATCTGGGCGACCTTTTCTGGTTTGGTCTTAAATTTAATCGGGGTCACTGCTCCAGCCCCTATCCAAGCCTTTATGGGACGTTTGGCGGATGCCTCGATTGCCTTGGGCTTGCTGACTGTCGGTGCGGCGTTACGTTTTCAAATGGCGAGCCAGCGTGAAATGACCACGGCAATTGGTATTTGTTTGATTAAATTATTGGCAATGCCGTGTCTGGCGGTGTTTTTGGCTCAGCAATTTGGTTTGCAAGGCTTGCATTACGCAATGGCAGTTGTCTTTACGGCCTTACCCACCGCTTCCTCGGCCTATATTCTGGCAATGCGTATGGGCGGGGATGGCCCAAGTGTGGCACGCCTTGTTTCTATGTCCACAATCGGCGCAATGTTTACCTTGCCCTTATGGGCGGCGTGGTTGCAAGGCTAGTTGCTTTAAGCATTGACCTTAGTTTGCCTTACATCCATTGCTGCAAATAAGGCAATAACTCAGCATAGCTGGCGACATAGTCATCATTGCCTAGATGTCGAGCCGCCCGGGCTTTAAAAAATAATTCGGTTCGCACCTCGTTAATGTTTGAACGGGGGGCGAGCCGGGCAATTTGTGCTGCGTTTGCCAATGAGCCATAGTGTTCATAGGCATTAAATGTCATGGCAAACGCAAAAATTGCCGGAGCATCATCTAAGGCAGGCAAACGCATGGGCGTAAGTTAGGCAGCAGGGCTACTGACCTTCTTGCGATTGCTCCCCGCGACCATTTTCACCTCGTACAAACGGCATTCTAAGGGGCCGTTAAATAAGGGGGTTTTGCGACTGGGTTTTAAGCCTAAACCTTTAGGTAAGCGTGTGTCGGCGGTGAAGAAATAGCAATTCCAACCGGGGAAATACTTCTTCAAGATGCTGCCAATCTGCGGATATAACTCGAACAATTCTTCTTGTTCGCCAATCCGTTCGCCATACGGGGGATTCGTGACTAACACCCCGGGCGTGGCGGGTGGATTGACTTGCAACAAATCACAACAGCTCAGTTGGACGACATCGGTAAATCCAGCTTGCTGCAAATTGCGCTGGGTCGCACGGATGGCTTGCGGGTCAATGTCGCTACCGTAAATCTCTAAGGGCTGATTGGGGAGGGCGCGTTGTAAAGCGGCTTGCCGCAGTTTTAACCATGTTGCCTGTTGAAAATTCAACAGATTTTCAAAGCCAAAACCGGGGCGGGACAAACCGGGGGCGCGATCTTGTGCCATACAAACGGCTTCTAACAAAAACGTGCCACTGCCACACATTGGATCAATTAAAGGCATATCGGGCTGCCAACCACTGAGTTTCAGAATCCCAGCGGCAAGGTTTTCTTTAATCGGAGCTTGTACCGAGGCTTGGCGGAAACCACGTTGCCATAAAGGTGCGCCCGACGTATCTAAATAAATCGTGCATTCTTGCTCGGTGAGGAAAACATGCACGCGCACATCCGGGTAGCGCGTATCAATGCTCGGACGCTCATTCACCACATTGCGGAAACGATCACAAATCGCATCTTTCACCCGCAACGAGACAAAATCAATGCTGCGCAAGGCGGAACGAATCGCCGTCGTATCCACCCGCAAGGTTTTTTCCACACGGAAATATTCTTCCCACGCCAAACTATTGGCTAAGGCGTAAATATCGTCTTCTGTACGATAAAAACCACTGTTGAGCTTCCACAAAATCCGGGTAGCAATGCGTGATTCTAAATTGGCACGATAACAATCTTCCCATGTGCCTTGGAAGATGATCCCCCCCGCAATCACTTGCAGATCAGTAATGCCCAGTGTGTGTAATTCATCATGTAATACTTGCTCCAAACCGCGTGGGCAAGAGGCGAAAAAGGTATGACTTGCAGACATCGTTGTGGCTGACATGAACAACTTTCAAAATAAAACAAACTAAAACAAATAATTAAAACGGCTCACAAATCTGTTGTAAATAAAGTTTTAAGAAGTATGCCTACAGAAGTAAAGCTTGAAATTGA
>CAZOBT010000228.1:0-3952 GCA_964578025.1 uncultured Rhodocyclaceae bacterium
GGGTTACGCTGCACAAAAAATAGGCAAATCCCTTTTTTTCAACAAAAAACGCACCAAAATGCGCTGGAATGCACAAACGCAAGGTGAGGGCTTACCATACGCCTACTTCACGCACGACACCTGTACTGATGGAGAACAGTAATGACGCAAAAAGAACTCTTTGCTTTTAACTATCACAACCCCACCCAGATTCATTTTGGTAGCGATGTCATGCAACAACTGCCAAAACTCATTCCCGCCAGCGACAAAATCTTGTTGTTATATGGTGGTGGCTCAATCAAACAAAACGGCGTTTATGACGCAGTAAAACATGCCTTAGCCGGGCGCGAGATGGTGGAATTTGGCGGTGTAGAACCCAATCCCACCTTAGAAACCTTAAACAAAGCCGTGGCCTTAGCCAAAACAGAAGGCGTAAATTTTGTCCTCGCCGTTGGCGGTGGCTCGGTCAGTGATGGGGCAAAATTTGTCGCCGCTGCGGCGTTGTATGATGGTGATGGCTGGGATTTTGTGCTGGGTAAGCAACGGGTCAAAGCCGCCTTGCCACTCGGCGTGGTGTTAACCTTGGCTGCGACTGGCTCAGAATCAAATGCAGCAGCGGTGATTACCAAAGCCGCTACCCAAGAAAAATTGGTGTTTTACGCGGCAGCGGCGCGTCCACGTTTTGCCCTGCTCAATCCACAAGTGATGTTAAGCCTGCCAGATCGGCAATTAGCCAATGGCTTAGTCGATGCCTTTGTCCATGTCTGTGAGCAATATTTGACCTACCCCAGCGGGGCAATGGTGCAAGACGGCTATGCCGAAGCCTTGTTACGCACCTTGTATCGTTTGGCGGAAGATTTTGCCTCGCGCCGCGAGTTGCATTGGTGTCAAAACCTGATGTGGGCGGCGAATCAAGCCTTGTGCGGCATTGTTGGATTAGGTGTGGCGCAAGATTGGGTGACGCATCGCATTGGTGTCGAACTCACCGCCTTTTATGGCATTGACCACGGGCGCACTTTGTCCATTATCCAGCCCGCTTTATTGTGCGAAACCATAGAAGCGAAACGTGCCAAACTTGAACAAATGGGCGCGGCGGTCTTTGGTCTCCAGCACGCCAGCGCGGAAGACACCATCGCCGCCATTGTGCAGATGTATCAAGGCTTAGGAATGCCCGTTCATCTCCGCGATGCCAACATCCACGACCCCGAAGCCGTCCCCCGTATCATGCACGCCTTGCGTCAACACGGCACCGCCAGCATCGGCACCCACGCTGGCATTGACGAAGCCAAAACCGAACGCATCGTCACCGCCGCTTGTGCTTAATTTGGCTGGCCTGTATTTGGTCTATCTGCCAATCAATAATGTTATACAAGCTTAATTGGCAGATTTTTTATTTGGTCTTGTATTTTCCTACCCCATCTCCACCTACGTCAAAAAATACGACCTGAGCCAAGGCGTACTTTTTACCACTCGGTGATGGCTTGGCGTTTCGGCAGTCTGCATCCGTCAATAATGCTTTTTTGGTAGTAATATGAGCAATGCCTAGGATGAGTAATTAGATTGCTCACAAATTTACACACAATTTTTCTTGCTTCCAATAGGCAAGCTTTGGCATGGACAGCAACAAAAAACCCGCCAATTCAAGGAATTTAGCGGGTTGCTTGGCACGGCTTGCCCCTATTTGGGGGGTATTTGGCGGAGAGGAAGGGATTCGAACCCTTGTGCCAGATTTCTCTGACCATCCGATTTCGAGTCGGCGCCGTTATGACCGCTTCGGTACCTCTCCGCGTTTGGGCTGCGAATCATAAACCGGGAAAATGGGCTTAGGCAAGTTCTACACCGAGCACCTTGAAAAAAGTCAAATGTGGGTAATTTGACAAAAATTCAATAGAAAACCTCGACAGCCAGCCCCTACTCCGCTATCCTCGCGCCCGCATCTTGTGGTTCGAGATGCTAGTTTTCTCTTTTGCAACATTAGGTTAGCGATTGAGATTGTCTGTTTCTCTCGCTATTTAAGAAACCGACTGCATTCTTTTTTATAGGTTGAGCTATTTGGTCGCTAGACCATTTTCTGCTTCTCACTGCCCTGCTCTGCCTCTTCTGTCTCTGTCTGTTTGCCCTGCTTGGGAGGCTCGCGCTTTGCAATTTATCGCTCAGGTATATCAACGCTGGCGATGGCAAGTGTTACTTGCTGTCGCGCTTAGTTCTGGTTTATTTGGATTTTTTTGGTTTAAACCCTTATCACCACCAGTGGCAGGGAAACAGGCGTTGGTTGTTGTTACTCACGAAAATCCCCTGAGTTATGAAGAAGATAGTGAAGGCCAAGCATCCGGGTTAGAACATGATTTATTGACAGCCTTTGCTGAAGCTGAAGGCTTGGAAATCGAATTTCTGCTTGTGCCTCCTGCCGACGTTTTAAAAACCTTACAGCGTGGTAAAGCACACATTGCGGCGGCATGGCTATCGCCGCGTACGCAAGATATGTTCAAAAGCAGCACGCCATTTATGGAAACACGCGATGTCATCGTGCAACATGAGGCGGCCTTGCCAATTGATCGCACCGAGAAGCTACATAACCGCCAAGTGACAGCAATTCCAGATTCCCGACAGGCAGAAATCTTACGCCAATTAGGCGACAGTATTACGGGTTTAAAAATTAACTATTTTAAAAAAGAGGTCGAATTAGATTTACTGGAAAAAATTAGTCATGGTGAAGTGGATGTCGCCTTAATGGATCAGGCGATTGTGAATTTAGGCATGAATTTTTATCCTGAGTTACAAACCGGGATGGCGTTGGGTAAATCTCGCCCAATTACTTGGTTATTGGGTAAAAATATTCCCCCGGATTTTCTGCAAGCAGTGGATAGTTTTTTAGTTAAATCAAAAAAGACCGGGTTAATTAAACGGTTAGAAGATCGCTATCTTGGGCATGTTAATCGCCTCACTGATGTTGATCTTACGGCCTATATTGCTGATATTGAAACGGTATTACCAAAATATCGCCATTTATTTCAAGAGGCTCAACGTAGTTCAGACATTGATTGGCGATTATTAGCCGCCTTGTCTTATCAAGAGTCACATTGGGATCCGTTAGCGACCAGTTTTACTGGGGTGCGGGGCATGATGATGCTCACCGAAGAAACGGCAGATCGGCTCGGGGTAAAAAATCGGCTTGATCCGAAAGAAGCGATTGATGCAGGCGGGCGTTATCTAGCCTATCTTATCAATCAAATTGTTGGTACTGCTCCAGACCCTGATCGTTTCTGGTTAGCTTTGGCGGCATATAACGTTGGCCCCGGTCACTTTAATGCGGCGCGGAGTATTGCGAAACAAGTAAAGAAAAACCCAGATTCATGGTTTGAAATGAAGTCGGTATTGCCCTTATTGGCTCGCCCGGAATATTACGAAAACCTGAAATCCGGGCGTGGACGAGGCGGCGAGGCAGTTACCCTAGCAGAGAACGTGCGCATGTATTACGACATCTTGCAGCGACGAGAACCTGCTTTTGCTAGCACTGGTTCTGGGATGATGCGTATGGAGGGCATGACTGGCATGTTAGGCATGTCTGGTATGGCAGGGACAACCAGCTCCCTTAAAAGACCGACTGAGCCGAAACAAGGGCTAGGTTTAACCCCAAGTAACACAGGTCTAAAGCTGCCCAGTGTGAAACTCAATGCGACGGATAGCCCAAGCTTACGTATGCCCTAAGCGGCGATCAAGCAAAGCAACAGAAACGATTACAAAATAAAGACCAAATAAAAAACCAAGCTTCTAAACTAATTGGAGCTTGGTTTTTTCGTTATAAACCAAATGACTTAATCTACGCGTAATCCCATTGTTCGTGCCATGTTCATTTGGTCTTGGGTCAAATTGCGGGCAGTGCCATAACCATAACTGCCTGAGCCATAGGAATTGCCAGTGTTTCCGGTGGAGGAACTTTGATAGCTACTAGCTTGGTAAGGTTGTCCGCTGT
>CAZOBT010000229.1:0-3886 GCA_964578025.1 uncultured Rhodocyclaceae bacterium
GGGGGGTGGTCCTTAGGTGCTATGTTGGACTTAGCTTGTGCAGCAAGGCATCCGGGGCTGATTTCGCATTTGGTCTGGATAGCCGGAACGCCGAGGTTTGTGCAGCGGGAGGGCTGGGAATATGCCATGCCTCCCGCACAGCTTGCCGAATTTACCACGGCGGTGTTAGCCGATTTTGCCGCGATGTTGCCGCGTTTTGTCGGTGGGTTTAATCGTGGGGATGTCGCAGCAAAAGCAGTAACGAAACAAATTTTAGAGGCCGCCAGCCAAGGCGCAAGCCCTGCCCCCGCGACGTTGGCAACGGGCTTGGGCTGGTTAGCGGAGGTGGATTTGCGCCCCTTGCTCGCGAAGGTGACAACACCAACCACGATTATTCATGGGGCGCATGATCCGCTGATGCCACTGGCGGGTGCGGAAGCAATGGCAGCAGCGTTGCCGCAAGCACAATTACACGTTTTTGCCGATTGCGCCCATGCCCCATTTATTAGCGAAGCAACGCATTTTTCCACCTTGCTTTCTTCTTTGTTGACGGCCTAAATTTTGGATTTACCCGCAAAATCTTTAATTCGTGCTTCGTTTAACCGCGCCGCCGCCGAGTATGACAATGCGGCAGTGGTGCAACGCACGATTTGCCAACATCTTGCCCGCGATTTAGTCAGTTACGCCCCGTTTTTGCCAGAAAACCCCTGCCGTGTTTTAGATGCCGGGTGTGGCACAGGCTATGGCCTTGGGGTGTTGCAGCAAACGTTGGCAGCAGGGAGCGAATTTGTCGCCTTGGACTTTGCCCCGGCGATGTTGCAACGTTTGCCGAAGTCCTTAGTTCTCACTGAGCCACTTACTGCCCCGCTCGCAGCGATTGCTGGCGATATGGAAAATTTACCGTTAGCCACGGCCAGCCTCGGTCTGTATTGGTCAAGTTTGGCGGTGCAATGGTGTGATTTCCGCCAAGTGATGCACGAAGCGGCACGGGTGTTGCAAACTGGGGGGGTGTTGGCGGTAAGTACCTTGGGGCTGGCAACCTTTCATGAATTACGCTTTGCCTTCGCGGCTGTCGATAGCTATCGCCATACCTTACACTTTAGCGAGAGCAACGCCTGCGCCGATGCCTTGCAAGCGGCAGGTTTCCATACGATCCAACTCCAGCGGGAAACGCTAACCCTGTATTACCCTGAGCTAAAAACCTTGCTGCAAGCGGTGAAAAGCATTGGCGCAAATCGGGTTGGTCATGGGCAACGTAACGGCATGATGGGCAAAACTGCATGGCAAGCGGTGAATCAACGTTATGAAAGCCTACGCACGGTGGAAGGCTTGCCCCTGAGTTACGATGTGCTTTATTGCTATGCACAGAAAGGATAAAACGATGCGTAATGCTTGGTTTATTACCGGAACAGATACCGAAATTGGTAAGACCTTTATTACAGCGGCTCTGCTACATGCGTGTCGGCAAGCTGGGTATAGCGCGGTTGGCATGAAGCCGATTGCCGCCGGGGCGGATGTGATGGGGCGTAACGACGATGTTGAGCAACTCCTTGCGGCGAGTAGCTTGCAATTGCCCTATGCCCACATTAACCCCTACTTATTTGAACCGGCGATTGCCCCACACATTGCAGCAGCGGAGGCCGGTGTAACGATTGATTTTTCTAAGATTCGTTACGAGTTCTCGTATTTGCGGAATAAAGCCGATTGTGTGCTGGTTGAAGGGGTTGGGGGTTATCGTGTGCCGTTGGGCGAGCAACAAGATACGGCTGACCTTGCCGAAGAGCTGAATTTGCCAGTGATTTTGGTCGTTGGTATGCGTTTGGGCTGTATTAACCATGCCCTATTAACTGCCGATGCGATTGCCGCGAGTGGCTTAAGCTTGGCGGGTTGGGTTGCGAATGATATTCAGCCACAAATGAGTCGCCGTAGTGAAAACATTAGTGCCTTACGCCAACGTATCGCCGCGCCTTTGTTGGGGGAAATTCCTTATTTACCCGAACAAGACCCCAAAGCCGCTGCCGCATATTTACATTTGCCCCCCGGTTTTTTTAGTACGGACTTGTAGCCAAATGCTAAGTACCAAGCCAGTGCGCAAAAAAAACCCGCCAATTGGCGGGTTAATCCACAACCTGTAAAGGTATGGGAGGAGACGAGCCCTCACTGTGCCAGAAATTTTTGTGCAGCGCAACAAAAGAAATAGAAAAAAACCTTTTCTGCGTTAAAACTGCGGAAAATTTGGCGGAATTTTGCTTTACCCCTGCTGTTGTTTGCTTTTCTTTAGCCTTGTTTAGTGAGTAAAACATGTTGATTTATCAAAATAATGCCCAGTCTGTTGGGCGTACTCCTTTAGTCAAACTCAATCGTATTGCTTCTGGTTGCACTGCAACAATTTTGGCAAAAATTGAGGGGCGTAATCCTGGTTATTCGGTGAAATGCCGCCTTGGTGTGGCCTTAATTGATGATGCCGAACGCCGGGGTTTGTTAACCCCCGGCAAGGAATTGATTGAGCCAACGAGCGGTAATACCGGGATTGCGTTGGCGTTTGTCGCTGCCGCAAAGGGCATTCCTTTAACGCTGACCATGCCAGAAACCATGAGCTTAGAACGGCGTAAATTGTTAGCCGCTTTTGGGGCGAAATTGATCTTGACCGAAGGGGCAAAAGGTATGAGTGGGGCGATTGCCAAAGCCACCGAAATGGCAGAAGCCGAACCCGAGCGTTATGTCTTATTGCAGCAGTTCAAAAACCCAGCGAACCCCGCCATTCATACGGTAACAACAGGCCCAGAGATTTGGGAAGACACGGATGGCAAGATTGATGTGTTTGTGTCTGGGGTAGGAACGGGCGGTACGATTACCGGCGTTTCGCGCTATATCAAACAAATTAAGGGCAAGACTATTCAGTCTGTTGCCGTAGAACCTGCCGCCAGTCCCGTCTTAAGCCAAACTCGCGCTGGCTTACCTGTACAACCTGCACCTCACAAAATTCAAGGCATTGGCGCAGGGTTTGTTCCAGATACACTGGATTTGTCGTTGGTTGATCAAATCGAACAGGTTAGTAATGAAGAAGCGATTAGCGTTGCACAACGTTTAGCACGCGAAGAGGGCATTATTTCTGGGATTTCGAGCGGTGCAGCCGTTGCTGCCGCCATACGGCTGGGACAACGCCCAGAATATGCAGGCAAGACGATTGTTGTCATCCTGCCTGATTCAGGTGAACGCTATTTAAGCTCCGTATTGTTTGAAGGCATGTTTGATGCACAAGGTTTAAGCAATACTTAAGTAACCTTGGTTTAGTTAGTACGTAAGCAATTACTTCCTTGTCGAGCCTTATCTAGCCATGCAGGTAAGGTAGCGGCAAGGGCAGAACTTGCTTGGCTTAATGCCATTACCCCACCTTGGGCATTTGCTGTCGCACTAGGCACAGCAAAGCGCACGTTTTCACTTTTTACTCGTCCTTGTGGTGAAAGCAAGCTTAAACGCGCCGCGATTACGCCTTCGCTGTGTTGTTGGCTACTGAAATTTTGTTCAAATTCATCCAGTTCAAGCAGTAGCCAGCAAGAACCGCGTGCGACATGTTGCATTTCAGGGATCAGTAATAAACGCCCTAAACGTTGACGTAGCAGATCAGCAGGTGGGGCAACCCACGCGGACTGCGCATAATGCTGGATTTGGGCGGGGTTTTGATACAACAAGCGATAGTGCATCGCTGTCCCCTCTAGGCGAATGGCGGGACGTATGTCCAAAGCAACAGGAAGCGGAGATAAATTGTTGTCACTACTGCTACCGATATGACTGGCTAAATCAAAACGAGCAATACTGGCTTCGCTGCTTGTTGGGCGCAATGGATTACAGGCCATTTGAAGCACAAGCACACTCCCTACTGTTGCCATACTTAGCAAGCGCGATA
>CAZOBT010000230.1:0-3877 GCA_964578025.1 uncultured Rhodocyclaceae bacterium
TCTTTGGTTGTGCCACCGACTAAGGGGGTAAACACTTCATTGGATTCACCAAATGAACCGTGACAGCTGGCGCATTTTTCTTCAAACAGTTCTTGCCCACGGTCAACATTGCCTGAACCTTTGGGTAAGCCTTTAAAGTCAGGACGTACATCAATGTCCCAAGCTTTAATTTCCACGGGCAGGGCAGGACGACCCAGGCCGCTAAATTTGCCCTCCCACGCCATTGCACCGTTAGCTAAAGTCGCCAGTGCGGCAACTAACAAAGTTTTAGAGAACTTGGACATTGCTCACCTCCCCGGATTCGTTCACCTTCCAGGATTGGATGGCGTTGTTGTGATAGATCGACTTCGTACCGCGCACCGCGCGTAATTGCCCATAGCTAGGCTGTACAAATCCGGTGTCGTCAATACAGCGCGATTGCAGAATCGCCGGGCTGCCGTCCCATACCCAAGCAATGTTGAAGCGGGTTAAGGCTTTGGATAACACAGGGGTTTCCAAGCGGGCGGTTTGCCAGTTTTTGCCGCCGTCCCAAGAAACATCAACTTGTTTGATCTTGCCGCGCCCTGACCACGCCAAGCCGGTGACGTTGTAATAGCCTTTGTCCAACAAAGTTTGCCCACCTGAAGGGCTAGTGATGACCGATTTGGCCTCATGTACCGAGGTGTATTGGCGATGTTGTCCGCTGGGCAGTAAGTCGATGTAGTGTGAGACTTCATCTTTCGCGCCATAGGGCTTATCACCGACTTCAATGCGGCGCAGCCATTTCACCCACGACACGCCTTGTACGCCGGGCACAACCAAGCGTAAGGGGTAGCCGTTTTCGGGACGCAGCATTTCGCCGTTTTGCCCATAGGCAACGAGCACTTCGCCGGATTCAACTAATTCCATTGGAATAGTACGCGTCATGGATGAACCATCTGCGCCTTCGGCTAAGACGTAACGGGCTTTCTTAAAGTCCACGCCGCAGTCTTCCAAAATGTCACGCAACTTGACCCCGGTAAATTCGGAGCAAGACAACATGCCGTGGCTATATTGCACGGTTGGCACGGCGACGTTGCCCCATTCCATCCCGGTGTTCGCGCCACATTCAATAAAGTGAATCCGGCTGGTTGATGGCAGACGCATGATGTCGTCCATCGTATACACCTTAGGATTCTTCACGAAAGCGGGGTCAGACCCGTTAATCATCAAGCGATGCTTGGAAGGATCAATGTCGTGCCAGCCTTGGTGATGGCGTTCAAAGTGCAAGCCAGACGGCGTGATGATGCCGAATAAACCTTGCAAGGGCGCGAACGATACCGAAGCGGCGGAAACCCTTGACAAACCGGGTGATTCCCGACGTTGCAAGGCACGTTCATATTGTGACGGCATACCATAAGCCCGCGCTGCCACGGGTTGCCCCAAGGAGGTCGTCCACGGTAAAGGATTCACAATATTCGGATCGCCTTCGCCTGCCCGTGCAATCACGGGTGTCGCCATAGCGGCACTGGCGGCTAAAAAGCTTTTACGCAGAAAATCACGCCGTCCTTGCCCGACGGCAACGATTTCTTCGTTGCTTAAAAAGTTTTCGGGAGCTGGTTTCAGCCGCCCGGTTTTTTTGATTGAGTCTGTCATTTACAACTACTCCCCCGGTGAAAATTTAGGATGTCTACTCTAGTGTGATCTAACATTTGGTCTAAAAATAAAAACTGCCAGATTAAGAACGTAGTACGTACTTTTTAAAAATTATTTTGATTTGGTCTATCAATTTCAATTCAAGCTAAGCCAATCCATCTATCGAATTTTTCTATAGCGGATTGATGATCTCCTCTTCGGTCGGCGCGAACAGCTCGGCATGGCTGGCGACGGAAATGGCGACCGTGCGGCAAATATCGACAAAATTGGGATCAACCACACGGTAGATCACCAAGTTGCCCTCGCGGCGGCGATTGACCACGCCAGCGCGATACAACAGGTTCAAATGCCGCGAGATATTGGCCTGCGTTAAGCCAATTTCGTCCACCACAGCATTCACCGGTTGTTCGCCACAACAGAGGAAACTAAGGATGCGTAGACGGGTAGGGTCTGCCAATAAGGCGAAGTATTCAGCGACCCGTTCAAAGACTTGTTTGGCTTCGTCCACAGTTGTTTTATCGTAGTTCAATGGTATTTTGGTTTATTAGAATATTGATATTTATCAAAAATACTGTATAACCATAAACTTATATAGTCAACTACTTATATTGCTGCGACGCACAAGGCAAATGGCATTCTCGATGTTTGCGTAGTCATGGAAAATCAACAAAGCAAAGCTGTTTTTTGTTGTTGTCGCCCCCGCCGAAGACGCGGTATAACCGCGACTTGGGAGCAATATAGTAGCAACCGTAGTGGCTATATATCCATCGCTTATTGAGGAGACTCTGTATGAAGAAATACCTGTCCGCCGCCCTGATTTGTGGTGCGGCTTTTGCAATGCAGGCACAGGCTGCCGACCCAAATTTGGCACGCAACTTGGCGGCGACTTGCGCCAACTGTCATGGCACCAATGGTAAAGCGGTTGCTGGTGCGGGCATGAAAGCCTTGGCCGGGAAAGACAAAGCTGAGTTACTAGAAGACTTACAAAACTTCCGGGCAGGCGCGAAGCCAGCCACCATCATGCACCAGATTGCCAAGGGTTATACCGACGAGCAATTAGACTTAATCGCTGGCTTCTTTGCCGCACAAAAGAAATAAATTAGGGGGCGCATAACATGATGAATCGTCGTAATTTCCTGATTGCCGGGACAAGCACCTTAGGCGCGTTAGCCATTCCCGGACACGCCTTTGCCGCGAAAAAAGCGACAAAAAAATTAGGGCATGTGGTGGTGGTCGGTGGTGGCTTTGGTGGGGCAACCGTCGCGAAATACCTGCGCATGTGGAGCGAAGGCGCGGTCGATGTGACCTTGGTTGAACCCAATCCCCAATTCATTTCCTGCCCGATGTCGAACTTGGTGGTGGGCGGTGTCAAAACGATGGCGGACATTACCGTTAGCTATGACAACCTGAAATCCAAGTGGGGCGTAAAAGTTGTTCAAGATAGCGTCACCGCCGTGGATGCCGAAAAGAAATCCGTGACCTTGGGCAAAGGCGGCAAACTCAGCTATGACCGTTTGGTGATGTCCCCCGGCATTAGCTTTATGTTTGACCAGATTCCCAATCTGAACAACGCGGAAGCGCAAGGCAAAATCCTGCACGCATGGAAAGCCGGGGCGCAAACCGTGGCCTTGCGCCAACAGTTAGAAGCCATGCCTGACGGCGGCGTGTATGCCATTACGATCCCCAAAGCTCCCTACCGCTGTCCCCCCGGCCCTTACGAGCGGGCTTGCTTAGTCGCTAACTACTTCAAGGCACAAAAGCCTAAGTCCAAAGTCTTGATTTTGGATGCCAACGAAGACGTGCAATCCAAGAAAGCCTTGTTCACCAAAGCTTGGGCAGAGTTGTACAAAGACATCATCGAATATCGCCCGAATAGCGAAGTCAAAGATGTGGATGTCGCGAACAAAACCGCGATTTTGGAATTTGACCAAGTGAAAGCTGATGTTTTGAACATCATCCCCCCACAACGGGCAGGCGACATTGCCGCCAATTCTGGGATCAAGTTGATTAATAACCGTTGGGTCGATGTGAACTGGTTGTCGATGGAATCGAACAACACTCCCGGCGTACATATCTTAGGTGATGCCGTGTTCCCCGCCCCCACCATGCCCAAGTCTGGGCATATGGCAAACCAACACGCCAAACTCGCTGCGGCGGCGATCATCAACCAATTGCAGGGCTTAGAGCCGAATCCCACGCCAGTGGTAATGAACACCTGCTACAGCTTTGTCGATGATAAGAACGTAATCCACGTTTCTTCGAT
>CAZOBT010000231.1:0-3847 GCA_964578025.1 uncultured Rhodocyclaceae bacterium
AACCACCAGAATGACGATATCGGTTGCTTTTGCCCCACGCGCCCGCATTGCCGTAAATGCTTCGTGACCGGGTGTATCCAAGAAGGTAATCATGCCACGCTCGGTTTCTACGTGGTAAGCACCAATGTGCTGCGTAATCCCACCCGCTTCACCAGCGGCAACTTTGGCACGACGGATATAGTCAAGCAATGAAGTCTTACCGTGGTCAACGTGACCCATGACCGTCACAACGGGAGCGCGTGGCTCGGCTGGTACATCTTTATGCTGCTCATGGTGTTCATCGACCAAGAAGGCATCTGGATCATCCAACTTAGCGGCAACCGCCTTATGCCCCATTTCCTCAACCAGAATCATGGCCGTTTCCTGGTCAAGGACTTGGTTAATCGTGACCATTGAGCCCATCTTCATGAAGGCTTTAATCAGCTCAGTGGCCTTAACAGACATCTTATGTGCTAAATCAGCAACAGAAATGGTTTCTGGCACATGAATTTCGCGCACGACTGGCTCAGTTGGAGCTTGGAAACTACCTTGCTCATCATCACGATGGTGATGACGATGGCCTTTGCCGCCACCCTTCCAACCACCAGACGTGGAGGAGTCAACCGCACCACGAGTCTTTAAACCACCAGGCTTTTTCCGCCCACCTTCGCCGCCGTTATTCCAGTTGTTTTGGTGATTACCACCGCTCTTGTTCGGTTTGCGATGGTCACGACCTGCATTGGCTGGAGCGGGAGCAGGAACATCTGCAACAGCCAGAGTAGGGCGGGGAGTTGCCATGCCACCGGGGCGGGAGTTGCCATTTCCTGGTCGTTGCTGATTGTTGTTGGTGTTATTACCGCGTGAGCCAGAATTACGGTCGCCTGCTGGACGTGAGCCACGGTTATCACCGTTACGATTATCGCCTTGCCCTTGGCGCGGCGGACGTTGTTGATTATGGTTGTTAGGATTGCCTTGATTTGCCACTGATTCTCTACGTTCGTTACCACCTTGGCCTTGTGACCGAGGTCTTTGATTAGCTTGATTCGATGTAGCTGCCCCAGAGGATTGGGGAGGCCGCCGATTTTGTTGTTGCGCTGTCTGGGTGGATTGGGTTGCTGCTGGCACAGCCGGAGCAGTCGCTACTGGCTTAGCGACCACTTGCGATTGCGCAGCGGCTTCTTGCTTCAAACGCAGCTGTTCGGCCTCTTCCCGTTCCCGTGCCTGACGTTCCTGCAATTCACGCGCTTGACGCTCTTGTAACTCATGTTGTCGCCGCGCCGCATCTTCTTCCCGTGCCCGAACCTCTGCTTCGTTTACCGTGGGTGTGGATGGGGCAGCAATAGGCTCTGGGGTTGATGTGGGTGCAACAACCGCTTCTGGCGTTTCACGTTTAACTAACACGCGCTTTTTACGCACTTCAACTTGTACAGTACGTGCACGCCCTGCTGCATCGGTTGCTTTTAACTCACTGGTTTGTTTACGGGTCAGCGTAATCTTGGTTTTTGTATCGGTCTCACCATGGGAACGACGCAAATACTCTAAAAGACGCGCTTTATCTTGGTCTGTTAAAACTTCACTGGCCCCATTTTTCCGCACACCAGCCCGTTGCAGTTGTTGCAACAGGGTATCGGCAGTCATTTTTAACTCCGATGCGAATTGAGAAACTGTTGTTGCACTCATTTTTACCCTCCCGTTTACTCGAACCAATGGGCTCGGGCGGCGACGATCAGCTTTTTGGCATTTTCTTCATCAATTTGAATCATCTCAGCCAGCTCATCCACAGCCAGATCAGCTAAGGCATCGCGTGTTAAGACACCACTGGAAGCTAACTTCGCAGCTAATTCTTTGTTCATACCATCCACACTTAAGAGGTCGGCAGAAACATCTTCAATCTTTTCTTCGGTAGCAATGGCTTCGGTTAACAGCACATGACGCGCCCGATTACGCAATTCATTGACTGTTTCTTCATTAAGAGCCTCTATTTCTAGCATTTCAGCCAATGGCACATAGGCCACTTCCTCTAAGGAGGAGAAACCTTCGCTAATCAGCAAATCGGCAACCTCTTGCTCAATCTCTAGCTTTTCCATGAACAGGCTACGCAAGCCAGCTTGTTCGGCTTCGGTTTTCTTGGCAGATTCTTCTTCGCTCATCAGGTTGATTGTCCACCCAGTGAGTTCAGAAGCCAAACGCACGTTTTGCCCATTACGCCCAATGGCAATCGCTAAGTTGTCGTTATCTACCACGACATCCATCGAGTGCTTTTCCTCATCGACCATGATTGAAGAAACTTCGGCAGGGGCTAATGCACCAATCACAAACTCAGCGGCTTCTGGCGACCACAATACAATGTCGATGTTCTCGCCACCAATTTCGTTACGCACCGCCGTCACACGACTACCACGCAGACCAACACATGTCCCAATGGGATCAATGCGCTGGTCATTAGTTTTCACGGCAATTTTGGCGCGTAGACCGGGATCACGGGCAGCCGCCTTAATTTCCATGAGCTTGTCTTCGATTTCTGGGACTTCCAGTTCAAACAAACGAATCACGAACTCGGGTGCGGTACGCGACAAAATTAACTGAGGACCACGCGCATTGCGGTCAACTCGCAGTAAATAGGCCTTCACCCGATCGCCAACCCGCAAGTTCTCTTTTGGAATCATTTGATCGCGCGGCAACACGGCTTCAATCTTCCCAGCTTCAACAATGGCGTTACCACGTTCAATGCGTTTGATCGTGCCAGAAATAATGTGCTCTTTACGTGCCAAAAAGTCGGTCAAAATTTGCTCACGCTCCGCATCGCGGATACGTTGCAAAATGACTTGTTTCGCGGCTTGTGCGCCAATACGTCCAAAGTCTACCGTGGGCAATGGTTGTTCAATGTAGTCGCCAAGCTGGACTTCGGCATCATCTTCTTGCGCATCGCTCAAGGCAACTTGAGTGAATTCATTGACATACTCAGTATCTGCGACGACCAGCCACCGCTGGAAAGACGAATAATTACCGGTATTACGATCAATTGACACACGGACATCCGCCTCATCATGAATCTGCTTCTTAGTGGCTGAAGCAAGAGCCATTTCCAGTGCGCCAAATACAATTTCTTTGGAAACATTTTTTTCCCGTGCCAGTGCATCGACTAGCAACAACATCTCGCGACTCATTCCCAACGGCCTCCTAAACTCTTTCTACCTCAGTCAAACTTTGGTACTAAACGTGCTTTGTCAATATTGTCTAAAGCCAACTCGACATCCCCTGAGTCGAGGCGTAAGCCCACTTGCCCGTTTTCCAATAAGCCAAGTAATTGGCCTTGAAAATTACGGCGATTATTCAGCGGGATACGCAGCTTGATTTGAATTTCTTGCCCAGCGAAACGCGCAAAATCTTCGGCTTTCTTAACGGGGCGATCTAACCCTGGTGAGGACACTTCAAGACGGTCGTAGTCAATATCTTCCACCATGAATACACGGGAAAGTTGATTCGAAACAGTGGCGCAGTCTTCAACATCAATGCCGCCTTCTTTATCTTGTTTGTCAATAAAAACGCGCACGATGCGTGCTCTGGGGGACAACTCCAGATCAACAACTTCAAAACCAAGACCAATAACGGTCGTCTCTACCAGGGTATGTAAATCCATAAGCTACAAATAAAAAATGGGCGAACCGCCCACCGAAAAAAGTTGCCCCAAGAAGGGGCAACCAGCGACATAAACCTAAACCTCTAGATTGTAAAGGAAAAAAGCAGAACTAAGCAAACGCTATTTCTGGCTTTATTTCTAGAGTCTGTTGACATTCAAGCGAGCCAAATGATGCTGGCAACCAGAGCAACGAAAGAGGCGAATCGCGCGGCGAGTTTGTCGTAGCGG
>CAZOBT010000232.1:0-3839 GCA_964578025.1 uncultured Rhodocyclaceae bacterium
CCTTTGGAATCATCAAAGTAATCCACCCCTTGATGCTGCAACACCCATTCCACGCGATGCGCTAAACCCGCAAATTGTCGTAGCGCGGGCAGCACTTGTGCATTTGGTACACCCACTGCTTCACACAAGGCTAAGGCCGCCATCGCATTGGCAGCGTTGTGCAGCCCCGTTAATTTAATTTCATCCAGACCAAAGAGTTTTTCAGTGCCGTGATAGACCGCATTATCAAGCAGGCCATAGTCAGTAGCGCGTGGCGGTTTATTCAGACCAAAAGTAATCAGCTTCCGCCCGCAACGTCCCATGCCAAGGCTGTAATCATCCTCACGGTTTAACACCATCACCCCTTTGCCCGCAAAAATGCGCGCTTTGGCGGCAGCGTAATTGGCTAAAGAACCTTCGTAACGATCCAGATGGTCTTCAGAAATATTCAGCATGGTCGCCCCATGCGCCCGTAACTCATGGGTGGTTTCTAACTGGAAGCTGGAGAGTTCTAAGACCCAAACTTGCGGCAAGGTCTGCGTGTCCAAGGCCGTCATTAAGGCATCTAAGACCGAGGGTGAAATATTGCCGCAAGCCACGGCGGGGACACCCGATGCGTTGAGCAAATACGCGGTTAACGCTGTGGTCGTCGTTTTGCCATTGCTTCCCGTAATCGCCAGCACTTGGCTCGTCGGGGCATAACGTTGCAGCCCCCACACAAACAAATCAATTTCGGAAATCAGGGGAATCGTTGTCGCCGCCGCCGCAATTTCGGGCGTAGCTTTTGGCACACCGGGGGAAATTGCAATCAGCTCAACCCCAGCAAACGTGGCTGGGGTAAATGCACCACAGACAATTTCTGCATCAGGAATCGCCGCTTGTACTGTGGCTAAATTAGGCGGAGTGGCGCGGGAATCGGCAAGGCGTATTTTGGCTCCTTCACGGTGCAGCCAACGTGCCATCGCTAGGCCGGATTCGCCTAGACCAACTACCAGAATATGTTTACCTTGTATGTTCATCTTGGCTTAGCGGAGCTTTAGCGTGGATAGACCAATTAGCACGAGCATAATCGTGATGATCCAGAAACGTACCACCACTTGCGTTTCTTTCCAGCCCGATTGCTCAAAATGGTGATGCAAAGGAGCCATCAATAAGATGCGGCGGCCTTCACCATATTTGCGTTTGGTGTATTTGAAGTAACTGACTTGCAGCATCACAGAGAGGGTTTCGACGACAAATACCCCACCCATAATGAACAGCACGATTTCTTGGCGCACAATGACGGCAACCGTTCCTAAAGCCGCGCCTAAGGACAACGCGCCCACATCACCCATAAAGACTTCGGCAGGGTAAGCGTTAAACCATAAGAAACCTAAACCCGCCCCGGCAATCGCGCCCAAAATAATGCACAACTCACCTGCCCCCGGCACATAGGGCAAGAGCAAGTATTTGGCATAAATCGCATTCCCCGCAACGTAGGCAAAAATCGCAAACGCGGCAGCTACCATGACGGTAGGCATAATCGCTAAACCATCTAAGCCATCGGTCAGATTGACTGCATTACTGGTGCCAACGATGACGAAGTAGGTTAAGGCAATAAAACCAACAATTCCCAAGGGATAACTGATGGATTTAAAGAAGGGCACAATCAATTCGGTTTGGGCAGGAGAATTGGCAGAAAAGGCCAAAAATAAGGCTGCACCCAAGCCTAAGGCGGATTGCCAAAAGTATTTCCACCCCGCAGACAGCCCTTTCGGGTCGCGGTAGACGACTTTTTTCCAGTCGTCATACCAGCCAACAATGCCGTAGCCCAAGGTGACGACTAATACCGTCCATACATATTTATTGCTGAGATCACCCCACAACAAAGTGGTAATCCCAATCGCAATCAAAATCAGCACCCCGCCCATCGTCGGCGTTCCAGATTTCACCAAATGCGTTTGTGGGCCGTCGGTACGCACCGCTTGCCCGATTTTCTTCGCCGCTAACCAGCGAATCACGCTTGGCCCGGCGAAGAAGGAAATGCTAATCGCCGTCATCGCCGCCAGCACGGTGCGCAGGGTGATGTAGTTAATTACGTTAAAGGCACGAATATCTTGTGCCAGCCATTGAGCAAGCAAGAGCAACATTTAGGACTTCTCTTTCAAATCAGTAATCGCTTCAACCACCCGTTCCATGCGCATAAAACGCGAACCTTTGACCAAGACGGTGGTTTCGGGGGTTAATTCTTTTTTCAGTTGGCTAATCAGGTCATGCACATTGCCGAAGTATTGCCCACCATCGCCAAAGTTACGCGCCGCCAGTTGCGAATGCTCACCAAGGGCAAACAAACGATCAATGCCTTGGCTTTTGGCATAACCACCAATTTCGTCATGGTATTGCGCACTACCGCGCCCCACTTCACCCATGTCGCCCATGACTAGGATGGTATGACCAATGGTTTGCGCCAGCACATCAATCCCCGCACGGAAGGAGTCAGGATTGGCGTTATAGCTATCATCTAGCACACATGCGCCATATAAGCCGTGGCGTTGATGTAAGCGTCCGGGAACGCCACAAAAACTCTCCAGCCCCGCCAGCACCTGTGCTAAAGGAATACCCGCTGCAAGGGTCGCGGCGGCGGCGAGCAGGGCATTGCGGGCATTGTGTTGCCCCGGCATATGCAAGGTAAACTCGCCATCACCCCACGGCGTATGCAAGCTCATTTGTGTACGCAAACCACGTAAATGGACTTCGCCTTGCACATCAGCAGGATGATCCAAACCGACGCTTAAACAGGGATGATCGGCTGCCATTTCAAGCCAGCTTGCCGCATGGGGATCATCCACATTGATTACCGCTGTGCCATCTTTTTCTAAGCCAGCAAAAATACTGCCTTTTTCCGTGGCGACATCGGCTACCGTGCCTAAACCCAACAGATGCGCACGTTGCGCATTAGTAACTAAAGCCACCGTAGGGCGAGCGATGTGGGTCAGGTAGGCAATTTCACCGGGGTGATTCATCCCCATTTCGACCACCGCCGCTTGCTGTGTATCTTCCAAACCCAGCAAGGTTAAGGGCAAGCCAATATCGTTATTCAAATTGCCCTGCGTGGCTAAAACCGCAGATTCCCCGTAATGCGTCCGCAGAATCGCCGCAATCATTTCCTTCGTTGTGGTTTTGCCGTTTGAACCGGTGAGGGCAATTAAGGGCAAATCAAACCGCCCACGCCATGCAGTGGCTAAACGCCCCAAGGCAAGGCGGGTATCGTCAACAGCAACTGCTGAAGCCCCGTCAGGTAAGCGACTTGGATCACTGACTAAGAAGGCCGCCGCGCCAGCATTTGCCGCCGTTTCTAAAAAATCATGGGCATCGAAACGCTCACCACGCAGCGCGACAAAAAGTTGGTCTGTCGTGATAGATCGCGTGTCAGAGCTTATTCCATCTATTGTTTTGTCTTCACCAAGCAGTTGGCCTGAGACAGCATGGGCAATGGCAGAAAGTAGCCATTTCATAAAGGGTTACTCCTTGGCAGCGCGAACCGTTAATGCGGTACGCGCTTGATCGTTGTCCGAGAAGGGATAACGTACCCCAGCAATTTCTTGATAGGGTTCATGACCTTTCCCGGCAAGTAAAATAACGTCACAAGCCGCTGCTCCTAAGATGGCTTGCTGAATGGCCTGATGGCGATCAGGCACAACACTGGCAGTTGGAGCACCAGTTTGAATCGCTTGAATAATGCTGATAGGGTCTTCGCTGCGTGGGTTGTCAGTGGTGATAATTACTTGGTCGGCAAGCTGACTTGCCACCTCGCCCATTAAAGGCCGTTTGCCACGATCACGGTCGCCCCCACAACCAAAGACACACCATAACTTTCCGCC
>CAZOBT010000233.1:0-3815 GCA_964578025.1 uncultured Rhodocyclaceae bacterium
CGAATGCCTGCGCCCAGTTGCGGATGATTGAGTAATTTGGCTTCCCATTCAGGGTTGGAATGGGCAAAAAAGAAAGCGGCAACAATTAAAAAGGGAACGGTGGGCATAACGGGGAGAAATACACCAATCACCCCCAATACCACCATCAATACACCCAGTACCCGATACAACCATGTTTTGATGATTTTCATTTTTGTTAAGTCTGTGCGGATTCTTCTTCCCACGGGTTAATCACTGTGACTTGCGCAGCAAGATAGGGAGCGGTGTCGCGGGAAGCAATGATGAAGTTATGGGCGGCAGCAATAGCGGCAATATAACCATCTGGGGTTGGGAAGCCTCTTCCATTGTTACGCGCCACGATAGCAAGATTGGCATAGTGTTGGGCAGCAGCCATATCAAAATCTAAGACTCTTCCTGAGAATAGACCAACCAATTTATCAAGTAGTTTTTGCAAGTTTTGCTTGCGCTTGCCATTAGGTAGAGCAGCTAGACCAAATAGCAGTTCAGCAATAGTTACGCTGGATAGATATAAAGTCTCGGCTGCTTGAGCATCTAACCATGCGAGAACCTTGGGGTTTGGTTGGGGGCGCATGGTTTCAGAAATTACATTGGTATCGAGCAAGATCATCCCAGCTCCATTGGCTTTGCGGGAACGGTGTCGCGCCGTGTTTCCAGCGTGCTGACTTCTGCATCACTCAGGCCAAGTTCGCGCCCCAACATGGCTAAGGCACTCCCCATCCGCAAGCGTTCGGTGGGCTGTACTGCTGCCATTAAAATTTGCCGTACTTCGGCCTCCATACTAATGCCATGTAAAGCCGCCCGTACCTGCAATGCCTGATGCACTTCATCCGGCAAACTTCGCACTGTTAACATTGCCATCACTTGCTCCTTTTCATCATTTGCTTTTGCCGATACTGACGGCAATTTTCTGTTTTGTATGCAACACAGGCAATAGGGAAATCATCGTTTAGATTTCTAGGCTGTTACACCTTTTCGCCGCCTTTGCCCCGGTTCAACAACGCTCGCATGGCTTCTAAACGCGCATTGGTTGTGGCTTTGTCGGGGATGGCATCGTGTTTGCCGCCTAGGCGTTTGAGATCGGCTTCGCCCATTTCTTTGATAAAGCGCGAGGGTTCGCAGGGGATG
Organism: uncultured Rhodocyclaceae bacterium; assembly: GCA_964578025.1. Lineage (GTDB taxonomy): Bacteria > Pseudomonadota > Gammaproteobacteria > Burkholderiales > Rhodocyclaceae > CAZOBT01. Next base: position 1,147 of record CAZOBT010000233.1, read on the forward strand.
AAGTCGCGGGCTTGTTTGCGCCGCGCACAGTAACTAATGTGCAAGGTGTGTTGGGCGCGGGTGATGCCAACGTACATTAAGCGTCGCTCCTCTTCGATTTTTTGCCCGTCGATGGATTCGCGGTGCGGCAAAATTCCTTCTTCCACACCAATCAAAAACACATGTTTATACTCCAAGCCTTTGGCGGCGTGGAGCGTAGAAAGTTGCACCGCATCGACCCCAGAATCTTGCTTATCCAACATGTTAATCAGGGCGATGGTTTGCGTGAGTTCGACTAGAGTTTTGTTGTCGCTCTCGCCTTTTTGCATTAACCAGCTCGTAAATTCGTTAACGTTATGCCAACGGTTTTCGGCAGATTTCGGTTCTTCGCTATCAAACAAATAGGTTTTGTAAGCGATGGCTTGTAGCAAATCGGGAATAACGTGTTGCGCCGGTTCGCGCCGGGCGCGGTCGCCCATGCGGTTCATGAACTGGCAAAAGGTGAGTAGAGGTTCTAGTTGCCGGGTTTGTACGCGCTGGCGGAAACCTTCTTCAAACGCCGCTGCAAACAGCGAAATATGCCGCTCCCCGGCGTATTTGCCCAAAGCCTCCAACGTACCTGCGCCAATGCCGCGTTTTGGCGTGGTGGCGGCGCGGATGAATGCGGGATCGTCGTCATCGTTGTTAAAGACACGCAGATAGGCGATTAAATCTTTAATCTCGGCTTTATCAAAAAATGACTGCCCGCCCGACATCACATACGGGATTTTTTGATTACGCAGATGTTGTTCAAGGAGACGGGCTTGATGGTTAGAGCGGTACAAAATCGCATAGTCAACAAACTTGGCGCGATGTTGAAATTTATGCCCTTGCAATTTCATCACGATGGATTCGGCCTCTTGCTCGTTATCCCGGCATTCTTGCACTTGAATCGCCTCGCCCATGCCCAGTTCTGACCACAGTTTTTTGTCAAAGAGCTTGTCGTTATTGGCAATCAGGGTATTGGCGGCTTGCAAAATCCGCACGGTAGAACGGTAATTTTGTTCCAGCTTAATGACCTTTAACTTAGGGTAGTCACGCGGCAGATTGCGTAGGTTTGCGACATCCGCCCCGCGCCAGCCATAAATCGCTTGGTCGTCATCGCCCACCGCCGTAAATTGCGCCCGCGCCCCCGCCAGTAATTTAAGCAAGGTGAACTGGCAGGCATTGGTATCTTGGTATTCATCGACGAGCAAATAGCGCAAGCGGTTTTGCCATTTTTCTAAAACATCGGGATGTTGCTGCAACAACTGTACGGGCAGCAAAATCAAATCGTCAAAATCCACCGCTTGATAGGCTTTGAGCGTGGCGGCGTAATTCAAATACACCCGCGCCGCCAGATTTTCATGTTCGTTTTGCGCCTGTTGTACGGCCTGCTCTGGGCTGATAAGGGCGTTTTTCCAATTAGAAATCACACTTTGCAAACGACGCAAAGTGGCTTTATCCACACTGCCCGCGAGGTCAGAAATAATCCCCAAGCAATCGGCAGAATCAAAAATCGAAAAGCGTGGCTTAAAGCCTAAGGCTTTTGCCTCTTCACGCAAGAAACGCACGCCAAGGCTGTGGAAAGTAGAAATTTGTAATTCATTCGCAACAGCAGGCGATAGCAATTTGCCCACCCGCTCTTGCATTTCCTTGGCGGCTTTATTGGTAAAGGTAATTGCCGCAATCGTCTGCGGGCGAAAGCCGCAGTCCTCGACCAAATAAGCGATCTTCTGCGTAATCACCCGCGTCTTCCCCGACCCCGCCCCCGCCAACACCAACAACGGCCCATCCAAATAGCGCACCGCCTCACGCTGCGGTGGGTTCAAACCAAGGGTATTACGCGACATAGATAAAAACACAGTAAAAATCGGGGAGCAGGATTGTACTGTAGGGTGAAGGCTTCGGGCTGCTTGCTTATACCCACAAACGCTCAAAACAACTGCCATCCGCTAACCGATAAACAGAGAAATCACGCTCGTCCACCGTGAGGATATGTCTGATTTTGTGCAAACCTGCCAAAGTCACTAAGGCTGCGTCAGTAAAATCTGGCTCAAGGTTTTGATATTTTTCTAGTGTATTACGGACAATCGGTAAATCTTGGGTGCGGATGTCATGCAGGGTTAATGCACCTCGTTCAATCCATTGAATCAAAGCCAGTTTGCCGTGGGTATCAAGAAAAAAACACGCCTCCACTACCACGGGCCAAATTGAGTGCAATTCGATCTGGCCTAGACTGCGTAAAAAGGCTTGGGCTGAGGTGTGATGCTTATCATTTTTGGCAAACAGTGCGACCAAAAAACCGGTATCAACCCATGCGTTTGTGCTTGGCACGCAATTTCTCCCAAATTTGACGTTTTAGTGGGTCTGTTGGGGGTGAAGCCAAGCTACCTGTTCCAAATAAATCCTGACCTAAACTATAAGGAGTGCAGTTGTCCGTAGCTAATCGTTGGCATAGTTCACGCACCGCTTGACGCATAAGTTCACTCTTGCTGCGCCCTACGCGCTTTGCTGCCGTTTCCAGCATATGTAGCTCTTCCGGTGGAAGTCGTACAGAGGTTGCCATGATTGTCATACCGTAATACATGATGCAGAAAGTCTAGCAGTAAACGATGAAAATAAGGTGCTACCATTTCGGCCTTCTTTTCTTTTTGCCTTTTTGCCATGAG
>CAZOBT010000234.1:0-1262 GCA_964578025.1 uncultured Rhodocyclaceae bacterium
AATAAAATAAATCAATCTACCCAAAAAGAAGAAGCCCGACTTCCGTCGGGCTTTCTTCTTTTGTAACACGCTACAACTCTAACGCCTTACCCCCGCGTATGTTCTGCCAAACGTAAGGCTGTTTCTACGACCGTGTCGGGGTTGAGGGAGATGCTGCTGATGCCTTGATCCATTAGCCATTCGGCTAAATCGGGGTGGTCGGAGGGGCCTTGGCCGCAGATGCCGATGTATTTGCCTTGTTTGTTACAAGCGGCAATTGCCATCGCCAACAAGGTTTTAACCGCTGGGTCGCGTTCGTCGAACAGGTTGGCGACGAGGCCGGAGTCACGGTCTAAGCCGAGGGTGAGCTGGGTCAGGTCGTTGGAGCCGATGGAGAAGCCGTCGAAATGTTGCAGGAACTGGTAGGCAAGCAAGGCGTTAGAGGGGATTTCGCACATCATGATGAGGCGTAGGCCGTTTTCGCCCCGCTTTAAGCCATGTTCAGCCAGCAAGGTTTCAACCGCAGCGGCTTCGCTCACCGTGCGCACGAAGGGCACCATCAGTTCGACGTTGGTCAGCCCCATGTCTTCGCGCACGCGCTTCATGGCGATACATTCCAACTCAAAACAATCGCGGTAGCTTTGCGCGATATAGCGCGATGCCCCCCGGAAGCCGAGCATGGGGTTTTCTTCCTCGGGTTCGTACAATTCGCCGCCTAAGAGCTTGCGGTATTCGTTGGATTTGAAGTCGGACAAACGCACGATGACGGGCTTAGGCCAGAAAGCGGCAGCGATGGTGGCGACACCTTCGACCAATTTATCAATGAAGAAGCTTTTCGGATTGGCATAACCACGGGCGCGGCGTTTGATTTCGTCGCGTTTGGAGGCAGGCAGGCGTTCGACATCCAAAATGGCTTTGGGGTGAATGCCGATGACGTTGTTAATCACAAACTCCACCCGTGCCAAACCCACGCCAGCGTTGGGTAATTGCGCAAATTCAAAGGCTAATTCGGGATTGCCAACGTTCATCATGACTTTGACCGGCAAATCGGGGATGGCGGAAATGTCTTTAGAAATGACATCAAAATCCAACTTGCCCCGGTAAATATGCCCGGTGTCGCCTTCGGCGCACGACACAGTAACGATTTCGCCTTCGGCTAAGGTGTCGGTGGCATCGCCACAACCGACAATCGCGGGCACGCCTAATTCCCGCGCAATAATCGCCGCATGGCAAGTCCGCCCACCGCGATTGGTGACGATAGCCGCCGCGCGTTTCATCACGGG
>CAZOBT010000234.1:1272-3786 GCA_964578025.1 uncultured Rhodocyclaceae bacterium
CCAGTTCGGGTCGGTCATGTCGGCAACCAACACATCACCGGGCTGCACTTTGTTCATTTCGGCGGGATCATGCACCACGCGCACGCGCCCTACGCCAATCTTCTGCCCAATCGCCCGCCCAGAGGCCAGCACTTTGGAGAAGGATTTGAGCTTAAATTTTTGCTGTACGCCGTGGTTTTCTTGCGACTTCACCGTTTCGGGACGCGCTTGCAAAATGTAGAGCTTGCCATCCACCCCATCTTTGCCCCATTCAATATCCATCGGGCGTTGGTAGTGTTGCTCAATAATCATGGCGTAACGCGCCAATTCCATGACTTCGGCATCACTGATCGAAAACACATGGCGTTCAGCCTCGCTCACCTCTTCGGTAATGGTCGACCGCCCCGCCACTTTTTCAGCGGAGAAGGTCATTTTGATCATCTTCGAGCCTAAATTACGCCGCACCACAGCTTGCTTGCCAGCGGCTAACATCGGCTTATGCACATAAAACTCGTCAGGGTTCACCGCCCCTTGCACCACGGTTTCGCCGAGGCCATAGCTAGAGGTAACAAACACGGCATCGCGGAAGCCGGATTCGGTATCCAGCGTAAACATCACCCCTGCCGCGCCTTTATCCGAACGCACCATGCGCTGAATCCCAGCCGATAAGGCCACATCGGCATGGAGGAAGCCTTTATGTACGCGGTAAGAAATGGCACGGTCGTTGTACAAGGAGGCGAAAACTTCTTTAATCGCGTGCAGGATGTTTTCTAAGCCAACGATATTCAAAAAGGTTTCTTGTTGCCCGGCAAACGACGCATCGGGCAAATCTTCTGCCGTCGCGGAAGAACGCACCGCAAACGAAGCATCGCTAGACGAATCGGCAATCAAACGTTGATATTGCTCGGTAATGGCAATGGTCAAGGCCATCGGGAAGGGCGTATCCATCACCCATTGGCGAATCTGCTTGCCACACGCCACCAGCGCGTCAACATCATCCACATCCAACGCATCCAAGGCGGCATTGATCTTGGTATCCAAACCACTTTGCGCCAGAAAATCACGATACGCAAACGCCGTGGTCGCAAACCCACCAGGAACACGCACCCCAGAGCCAGAAAGCTGGCTAATCATTTCCCCCAACGAAGCATTCTTCCCCCCGACTTCTTCCACATCGGTCATGCGCAAGGATTCAAGGGGAATGACATAAGTTTGATTTTCAGACACAGACAGCTCCTTTTAATTAGAAAACAAAAAATCAAGAAACCCCCAAGATGTTTAATTCCCCTCCAGTGGATGGGTACGCCGAAGGCGGGGGGTGGTTAGTTTTTAAGACAAGGTTAATAAATTTGGTCTATGAGGCAACTAAGCAGGCTGTACATGCTTAATTGGCAGAATTTTGATTTGGTCTTAATTTTTCATCGTTGCTGCTGCCCTAACCACCCAAGTAAACGGGTTTGATGTTCATGAGTGATGGGTAAGTCGCGGAGTCTGTGGGCGAGCACATCCGCAGTAATTAACTGATGTAGCAACATCGTGCGCACAAATTCCCAATCTTTCTCACGCCCAGCCGCCAGCTTAGAGGCTGCAAGATCATGAGGTTCTAAACAATAACCAATTTTCAAATCGGTGTTTTGGTTCTGGATTTTTACTACCCGAGTTTCCCAACCCTGCGGCAAAACCGCTGTTTCAGGGCCGACCCCTTGTGCGTAATAACCAAAACGCTCTTCAAAGGGCGAAAGCTCACCAATCGCTCCATCAATCAAATCTGCTAAATCTGGCTGATGCAAGGGATACACATCCGCTTCCATCGACATCAATAAGGCTTCCGGTGCGTTTGGAACTGCGCCTAAAATTGACTGACTGCCAACAATCATAATTTCATACTGGTCAGTAATTGCAGCAGCGGCACGGATGATGTGTTCGAGTTCATTGCGCTTCATGTTCTGCCTTCCATGTTCGCAAAAAGATAAAACGTTCTTGGTGGCTGAGGATGGAGGTGAAGGGGGAGGATTGGCGGAGGGCGGTGGCGTATTCGTTTTCGGCAGTGGCAACCGCGAGACAGGTATCTAGCCCTTGATTCAGCAGCTTTTCCCATTCATCCAAATAGGGCAGAGAAGCCGCAGCAACCTTGCTCCGCCAAGCCATTAAGGTATGTTTTGCCCGTTCCAACAAGGCAGGGTTGTTGCGAATCTTTTGTGCAATCAGGCAATGTAAGGCCAAGCTACGTGCATCAATTTCTGGGTTAGTTCGCATTTACAGCACCTCTTCCAGATTGCGTCCCAATCGCCTTGCGGCTGTCTCGCGGCGGGCGGCGGTGCGGAGGGATTGGGCTAGGGTTTCTTGCACGAAGTCGATATGTGTTTCGGCGGCGGCGCGGGCGGCACTGGGTTTTTTGTCGATGATTGCCTGCATCAGGTTCAAATGTTGCTGTCGCAGCAATTCGGTGGCGCGGGGAACGTGGCTGAGTTCCGTCAAGTTGAGGTGGATGTTTTCTTCCATCAAACGCAACATCGTGGCGACTAAATGCCCCAA
>CAZOBT010000235.1:0-3778 GCA_964578025.1 uncultured Rhodocyclaceae bacterium
TATGCCAGATTTAGAATATCAATTGCCCCTTGATCCGCCAGGCTATGGGATGAAAATTTTGGTCTCAGCCTATAAAAAGCCGGGAAATACCATACAGCGTCTTATATCTGCTGCTATTATATTACTTGGTCTTGGAGTTTTTTGGAGCTTATGGAGCTTGCGTGTCCAAGTGAAACGCCGGGTGGCGACCGAAGAAGCCTTGCGTTCAGAACATGCGTTCCGACAGGCGATGGAGGATTCGCTTACCGTTGGGATGCGGGCGCGGGATTTGCAGGGCAAGATTATTTATGTCAATCCGGCGTTCTGTGACATTACGGGCTTTCGCCAAGAGGAATTGATTGGCCTTAGCCCCCCGATGCCATATTGGGCACCGGAAGAACTCAGTGAAACTTTGATCTTGCATCAAGCGGTGATGACCGGTAACGCCCCACGGAATGGCTTTGAAGCGCGGCTGATGCGCAAAAATGGTGAGCGTTTTGATGCCTTAATTTATGAAGCTCCGCTGATTGATGGCAAAGGCCAACAGACAGGCTGGATGGGCTCGGTTTTAGACATTAGCGAACGTAAAAAAACCGAGGAGCTGGCGCGGCAACAACAAGAAAAGTTGCAATTAACTTCGCGCTTGGTGACGATGGGCGAAATGGCTTCGACCTTGGCACATGAGCTGAATCAGCCTTTATCGGCAATTGCCAGCTATACCACGGGTTGCCTCAACCTCTTAGCCGCCGGACAAGCCGAACCCGCAGATTTACAACACGCCTTAAATAAAATGGCGACACAAGCGCAACGTGCCGGGAAAATCATTCAGCGCGTACATGAATTTGTACGGAAAAGTGAGCCAAAACTCGCTCCTTGTTCCTTACTCGAAATTATTGAAGACTGCATTAACTTCATGGAAATGGCGGCGAAAAAGCTGGGTATTCGCATTGAAAAAGACTTTCCTGCTCATTCGCCGGAATTACTGGCGGATCGCTTAATGTTGGAACAAGTGCTCTTAAATTTGCTGCGCAATGGCATGGAAGCGATGCAAGACACCCCAACAGAAGACAAAGTATTATTACTGCGTGTTGTGCCTTTAGCAGACATGGTGGAAGTGCATGTGCAAGATCATGGGATTGGTGTTTCGCCTGCCTTAGAGGACAAATTATTCTCGGCCTTTTTCACCACTAAAGCCGAAGGCATGGGGATAGGCTTATCCATTTGCCGTTCGATTATTGAATTTCATCGTGGGCGTTTAGAGTTACGCCGCCCACCACCTAGCTCTGCAACAGTGCAGGGTGCAAATTTTGTGTTTACCTTGCCACTTGAAAAACTATGAGACCACCGCCGGATTTACCCTTAGTTCACCTTGTGGATGACGATGAAGCCATCCGCGATGCCTTAGCGTGGCTATTTAAATCGTGCCAAGTGCCTTGTGCGAGCTATGCCAGTGCCGAGCTGTTTCTAGCACGTTTAGAAGCAGACAATCTGCCTAAGCTTATGGGCTGTGTGTTGCTCGATATGCGGATGTCGGGTATGACAGGTATTGAATTATTTGAACATTTACGCCATAAAAACAATCGCTTACCTGTCATATTTTTAACTGGGCATGGTGATGTGCCAATGGCGGTGAATGCGATTAAAAATGGCGCGTTTGATTTTTTTGAAAAGCCATTCAATGACAATCAACTGGTAAATCGGGTGATGGAAGCGATTGCCGAAGATGCGCGGCGACGCGAAGCCACTGCCAGCCAAGATTCTCGCCAAGAACGTTACGCCCGCTTAACAGCGCGTGAAAAGCAAATTATGGAGCGCGTCCTCGCGGGGAAATTTAACAAAGTCATTGCCGATGAATTAAACATCAGTATGCGCACCGTCGAAGTACATCGCGCCAGTTTGTTTGAAAAAATGGGGGTAAAAACGGCGGTTGAGCTGGCAAATTTGATGCAAAGCAGTTAAAAGCAAAACCCCGAAAAAAATAAAACCCCCAAAAATTGGGGGTTTTTGTTTACAGAGCTAAGGGCATTTATTTTGCCATCTGCTTTTCTTTTAGCTCCTCTAAGGTTTTGCAGTCAATGCACAGATTGGCAGTGGGACGCGCTTCTAAGCGTTTAATCCCAATGTCAACACCGCATTTGTCGCAGAAACCATACGAACCATCGTCAATGCGTCCAAGGGTTTCGTCAATCTTCTTAATCAGTTTGCGCTCACGATCTCGGTTACGCAGTTCAATCGTGATGTCCGTTTCTTGGCTGGCGCGATCGTTAGGGTCTGCAAATACCGTTGCCTCATCTTGCATCGTATGGACGGTGCGATCAATGTCTGCACTCAACCCTGATTTAATCGATTCCAAAATGTGGCGGAAATGCGCTAACTGCTGAGGATTCATGTATTCCTCATCCGCACTAGGCTGGTACGGCGTAAAGTGTTTTTGGAGCAAATCGTCTGCCATAGTTGATGGTTGCCGTTGAGAGTTAATAAAAAAAGCGGTGGATAAATATCACGAAGCTACAGGTAGGGCAAGAAAGAAATGTACAAAATTGCCAAGCGCGCTAGCGATAGACCAACACAGGAATGGTGGAGTGAGTAAGCACTTTGTGGGTTTCACTGCCAAGTAATAAACCACTCAGGCCACGCCGCCCATGTGAGGCCATAAAAATTAAATCGCATCCAGCACTATTAGCGGCATCAATAATGGCTTGGTAAGGTACATCACTGGTGGCTGTCACTGCGTCACATTCCACGCCAGCGTCTTTGGCCAGACCGATAACCTCTGCCAGATAGGCTTGGGCTTGCGCTTCGGCGATTTCGGCAAATTGTTCTGGCGGAGTGGGATCCATCAACGCCCCTTCACCAAAATAAGCCAAGGGATATTCGGGTTTAGCAAAGAAAGCCGTAATTTTTGCCCCCGCCTCTTTCGCAAAACTGATAGCACGACGTACTGTCTGCTCAGATAACTCAGAACCATCTGTTGGTACAAGTAGATGCTTGAACATGATTTTCCTCCCGCAAAATTGACTACATATAAATGCAACACCGATGCTTCATCCTACGCCGTTCAACGGCGAAATCCAAGGGTAGGCAGCAACACAAATGGGGGCTATCCTTATCGCCATAACAAAACTCAGGAAGGAAACAGCACCATGAGCGAAAAGCCACTTAGCCCCGAAGAAAAGCGGCGGCAAGATTTGCATCAACATCTTTTCTTTGAAGAGATGGAATTTGCGATGCAGAAGCAGTTTGATCCTTTTGGCATCGTTACCTCGCTGTGGGGGGCGCAGATGGCGTGGTTGGCGCATCCGCAGGAGCTAACCCGTGCCGTGGCAAGTTTGGGGGATGATTTATTAGCCCTGCAAATTCATTTGCTCTACCGCGCTGCCGGGGGTAGTAAGCCCGACATTATTGACCCCGAAGATGACGATGCCCGCTTTAAGGATAAAGCATGGACAAACTATCCTTCTTGGGACATTCTCAAAGAAAGCTATCTCGCCCTGTCGCGCCATTTGCAAGACATGTGCTACGAAACCCCCGGTTTTTCAGACAAAGAGCGGCGGCGGGCGGCATTTTGGTTGCGTAAATGGCTGAATGCGGTTGCCCCCAATAATTTCTTTTGGCTCAATCCCGTCGCCTTGCGTAAATTCATGCAAACGGGGGGGCAAAGTTTGTGGCAGGGTTTAGAAAACTTTAGCCGTGATTTCAAAGCTAAAAATGTGTTGATGGTTGAACCCGATGCTTTCCAAGTCGGGGGCAATCTCGCCACCACACCGGGACAAGTGGTGTATCGCAATCATTTGTTTGA
>CAZOBT010000236.1:0-3770 GCA_964578025.1 uncultured Rhodocyclaceae bacterium
AGTTTGCTAAAATCGCGCCCCATTCCTTTTCTTTGCCCCTGCCACTATGTCGCCCTCTGTGCTCCCTGCTGCTTTTACCGTTGCTGATTTTGATTTTTTCTTGCCTCCCGAACTCATTGCCCAACACCCAGCGGCGGAGCGGACGGGGAGTCGCTTGTTGCAGGTGTTGCCGGATAGCTTGGTCGATCGGCAATTTTCGGCCTTACCGAGTTTGCTGAATCCGGGGGATTTATTGGTTTTTAACAACACCAAGGTAATCAAAGCGCGGTTTTTTGGGCGGAAAGAAAGTGGGGGGCAGGTTGAGGTGTTGTTGGAGCGGATTACGGAGCCTCGGCACGCTGTGGCACAAATTCGCGCCAGTAAATCCCCCAAACCGGGCACACGCCTTGATCTGGCGGCGGGAGCAAGCATGATCGTTACCGGGCGGGCGGGGGATTTCTTTACTTTGACCTTACCTGAGACCGAAACACGGGATTTTTGGCAACTGGCTGAAACCTATGGCAATTTACCCTTGCCACCTTACATTACCCACACCCCAGAAGCGGTGGATGAATCGCGTTATCAAACGGTATATGCCCAACATCCCGGCGCGGTCGCTGCACCCACGGCGGGGCTGCATTTTGATGAAAATTTGCTGGCAACTTTGCGCCAGCAAGGAATACAAACGGCGGAATTGACCTTGCATGTGGGGGCGGGAACGTATCAGCCGGTACGGGTTGAGGCCATTAGCGAACACAAAATGCACAGCGAACGCTTTGAGATTCCAGCGGCTACCGTGACAGCGATTCAGGCCACCCAAGCCGCTGGTAACAAGGTGATTGCCGTCGGAACAACCAGCTTACGCGCCCTAGAATCTGCCGCCCGTGCCACAGGTGAGGTGCAAGGCGGGGCGGCAGAGACCGATATTTTTATCACCCCCGGCTTCCAATTTCGCGTGGTCGACCAACTGATTACCAACTTCCATTTACCCAAATCCACCTTGTTGATGTTGGTCTCGGCCTTTGCTGGCTATGCGCGGATGCAGGCGGTGTATCGCCATGCCGTCGCGGCGCAATACCGCTTCTTTAGCTATGGCGATGCCATGTTGCTGACCCGCACCTAAAACGAAGACACAACGAACGGGGCGCAACGCCCAGTTACCCAATTGCCCATTTACGACAGCAGCCGCTTCCGCGCTAAATTCACCGCGATGGTAAAGGCCACGGCGGCGATGCCGATGAGCGCGGCGAGGTGGAATAGGATGTCGTGGGGGATTTGTCCGAATAACAAAGGGCGAACTAGGGCGATGGCGTGGGCAAGGGGGAGAAATTGCGCCACGTTTTGCGCGATAGCAGGCAATTGTTCAATCGGGAAAAATACGCCAGATAACATCGTCATTGGCGTAATGAACAAGGTGAAGTAGTACATAAAGAAAGCGTAATCTTTGGCGATGGTGGTCATGATTAAGCCCAGCGCGGCAAAGGTCAGGCCACTTAAAAAGATCACGGGTAAGGCGAATAAGGCCAAGGGCGAGCTGGTTAAACCCAGTAGCGCGACCACGGTTAACACGGCTGTCCCAGAGAGCAAGGCTTTACTCGCCGCCCAAAATAACTCCGCTAAGACCACATCATCCAAAGCCACAGGCGCGTTCATGATCGCTTCCCAGGTTTTCTGGACGTGCATCCGTGAAAACGCCGAATACAGAGCTTCAAACGAGGCGGCGTTCATGGTGGAAGCGCATACCGTGCCAGTGGCAAGAAAGGCGATATACGAACCACCCAGTTGTGGCAAATCTTTGGGTAACAAAGTCCCTAAGCCATAGCCAAGACCAAAGAGATAAATCATCGGGTCTGCCATATCGCCAAGGATGGAAGTCAAGGCGGTTTTCCGCCACACCAGTAAATTGCGTCGCCACACACTGATGGCGCGGAAAGAAATATTGGGGAGTTGCATGGTGAATTTTTCTCAGTCAGGAAAACGCCGCCGCCGGGGAAAGCTGGCTGGCGTGGGAAGCTTAATCGCGTAAATCATGCCCGGTTAAGGCAAGGAATAAATCTTCTAAATTGGCGGGGCGATGCGGTTCGGGTGAGACGGGAACATGGGTAGCGATTAGCTCATTCGGCGTACCGGTGGCGATGATTTTGCCATGATCCATAATCGCCAAACGGTCACATAAACGCTCGGCTTCTTCCATAAAGTGTGTGGTCAGTAGAATCGTTTTGCCCTGATCTAACAAGCCGCGTAAGCGTTCCCAAATCAAATGCCGCGCTTGGGGATCAAGCCCCGTCGTTGGTTCGTCCAAGACCAACAAATCTGGGTTATTGATTAAGGCGCGGGCGACGGTCAGGCGGCGTTTCATGCCGCCGGAGAGCGTACTAATCGGGGCATCGGCCTTATTGCTGAGACTAGAAAATTCCAACAAATTGGGAATACGGGCGCGGATTTCTTTATCGGACAAACCAAAGTAACGCCCATAGACCAAGAGGTTTTCGGTGGTGGTGAAATCGGGGTCAAGGTTGTCAAATTGCGGCACGATACCGACCCGATTCCGCGCCTCACGGCTGCGGGCGGGAATTGGCTCACCAACCAAGGTAATTGCCCCAGAATTTGCCCCAGTTAAGCCTAAACAACAGCGTAAGGTGGTGGTTTTACCTGCACCATTGGGGCCAAGTAGGCCAAAGCATTCGCCGGGGCGGAGCGTAAAGGAAATGCCATTCACCACTGAGGTAGTGCCATAGGATTTTTGTAATTCGCTAACGCGCAAAATCTCGGTGCTGGGGGGAGGGGAAGCAGTCATAGTCATTATCAGAAGAAGAAAAATAGCGCGGCCTGAGTGTAGCTGATCCATAAAAATTGCGGATAACCACAATAGGCGGGCGGCGCGGCTTTAGCGATACTCCGCTCCATTGTGACGTTGTGTACGCGCTATGTAAGTGCCTCGTCACACATAGAAGTTTTATCGCGGTTTTATTTGGTCTAGTTTTATTTTCCGCCTAAGGAAGAGGAGAAAACATAATGAAAATGTCGAAACTTGTTGTTGGTCTGTTGGTTGCCGGGGTGATGAGCGTTTCTGCCTTTGCCGACCCTATCGTTATCAAATTCAGTCATGTCGTCGCATCCGATACCCCGAAGGGCAAGGCGGCGGAAATGTTTGCCAAAAAGGCCGCCGAACTGACCAAGGGCAAGGTCAAGGTTGAGGTGTATCCGAATAGCCAGTTGTACAAAGACAAGGAAGAAATGGAAGCCTTGCAACTGGGCGCAGTACAAATGCTAGCCCCTTCTTTGGCAAAATTTGGCCCCATTGGCGTAAAAGAATTTGAAGTGTTCGATTTGCCCTATATTTTTGATGGCTACGACGCGCTGCGCAAAGTCACCAACGGCGCAGTGGGTAAGCAATTGTTGGCAAAACTTGAGCCAAAAGGCATTAAAGGCTTGGCCTATTGGGATAACGGCTTTAAGTCCTTCTCTGCCAACACCCCAATCAAAACGCCCGCTGATTTAAAGGGCAAGAAGATGCGCATTCAGTCTTCTAAAGTCTTAGAAGAGGAAATGCGTGCCTTGGGTGCGTTGCCCCAAGTCATGGCCTTCTCTGAAGTCTATCAAGCCCTGCAAACTGGCGTGGTAGATGGTACGGAAAACCCCATTTCCAATTTGTACACGCAAAAAATGCACGAAGTGCAAAAGCACTTAACTCTGACTGAGCACGGTTACTTAGGGTATGCCGTGATCGTCAACAAGAAGTTCTGGGATGGTTTGCCTGCTGATGTACGCACCCAGCTTGAAAGTGCAAT
>CAZOBT010000237.1:0-2299 GCA_964578025.1 uncultured Rhodocyclaceae bacterium
ATGGCATTGTCCGTGTTGGCGATGTGGCGGAGGTCAAATTAGGGGCATTAACCCGCTATGGCGCGGTGACACGCAATGGCGAAGGCGAAGCGGTCGAAGGCTTGGTGTTGGCCTTGCGCGGGGCAAATGCGCAAGCCGTCGTGGCGGCGGTGGAAGCGCGTTTAGCCGAACTCGCTCCGACCTTGCCGAAAGGCTTAAGCGTCGTGCCGTTTTACCAACGCAGCGATTTAGTTGAACGCGCAATTAGCACCGTGGCACATGCCTTGTTAGAAGCCATCGTGTTGGTGGTGATTTTGCTCCTCGCCTTTTTGGGCAACGCCCGCGCTGCCAGCGTTGTCGCCTTGATGTTGCCACTGTCTGCCTTAGCGACCTTTATCTTGATGCGCCTCTTTGGTCTGAGTGCGAACCTGATGAGTTTAGGTGGTCTCTCCATTGCGATTGGCATGTTAGTTGATGCCGCTGTCGTGGTGGTGGAAAACGTGGAAACCCAATTGGCACAAGCAGGCAAGCATCTAACGGTTGTCGAGCGTATTGCCCATGCAGCGCAAGAAGTGGCAACGCCAGTGGCTTCGGGGATTGTGATTATCATTTTGGTCTTTTTGCCGCTCCTTACTTTGGAAGGTTTAGAAGGCAAGATGTTTGCGCCCGTGGCTTTGACCATCGTTTTCGCGCTCTCAGCTTCGCTGTTGCTGTCTTTGAGTGTTGTTCCGGTCTTGGCCTCTTGGTTGATGCAACAAGCAGATCATCATGAGCCTTGGTTGGTACGTCAGCTCAATCAGGGCTATCGCCGCGTCTTGGATTTTGCCTTTGCCCATGAAAAGCCCTTGTACCTTGGTGCAGGGGCGGCCTTGGTTTTGGCGGTGATTGCCTTTGCCTTTGTTGGCAAAAGCTTTATGCCGACGATGGATGAGGGCGATTTGATTATGCAGTTAGAAAAACTGCCGTCGATTAGTCTTGAGCAAAGCTTGGCGCAAGATGAACGGGTGCAACAGGCGATTCGGCAAAAAATCCCCGAAGTCAAAGCGGTGATTGCGCGGGCGGGCGCAGATGAATTGGGGCTAGACCCAATGGGGGTGAATCAAAGCGACACCTTCATGGTTTTGCAGCCGCGCGATACGTGGCGGGTCAGTGATCCCGAATGGTTAAAAGACCAACTGCGCGAGGTCATGCAAGACTTCCCCGGCATTGCCTATTCCTTTACTCAACCGATTGATATGCGCGTTTCGGAAATGCTCACCGGGGTGCGTGGCGATTTAGCCATCAAAATTTATGGTGCAGATTTGCCTACGCTGAATGGTTTGGCAGAGAAAATTACCGAGGTGGTGAAAGCCATTCCCGGTGCAGAAGACACGCTAACCATCAAAAATGATGGGGTGCAATATCTGCAAATTCGCTTAGATCGCTTGGCGATTGGGCGGCTTGGTTTGCCGATTGAAGAGGTACAAAACACCTTAAAAACCTTGCTTGAAGGGCGCAAACTCGGGGTGGTGTTAGAACAGGGGCGACGTGTGCCTTTGCTCTTACGGGGGCCGGCGGCTTTGCGTGCCTCGGCAGCGGACTTTGCCGATGTGCGTTTGCATTTGCCCAACGGTAGCAGCGTGCCTTTAAGTAGCGTTGCCACCTTGGAACGGGTCGATGGCCCGGTCAAAGTCGACCGCGAAAATGCGCAGCGGTATGTGGTGGTGCAATCGAATGTACGGGGGCGCGATTTAGTCGGTTTTGTTGAAGCCGCCAAAGCCGCCGTTGCCAGCCAAGTCCCTATGCCCGAAGGCTATCACTTGACATGGGGCGGGCAATTTGAAAACCAACAACGGGCGGCAGCGCGTTTGGCTATCGTTGTCCCGGTCGCATTGGGGCTGATCTTTTGCCTGTTGTTTTCGACCTTTGGTTCGGTGCGCCAAGCCGTGTTGGTCTTAGCCAATATTCCTTTTGCCTTGGTCGGCGGCGTTTTCGGTTTGTTGTTAGCCGGAGAATATTTATCCGTTCCCGCCTCGGTCGGCTTTATCGCCCTGTTGGGAATTGCGGTCTTAAATGGGGTGGTGATGGTGACGTACTTTAACCAATTGCTTGATGCAGGCATGGCCTTGGGTGAGGTGGTGGTAGAAGGGGCAAAACGGCGATTACGCCCGGTCTTGATGACCGCCAGCATTGCCGCCTTTGGCCTCTTACCCATGCTCTTCGCCAGTGGCCCCGGTTCAGAAGTCCAACGCCCGCTCGCCGTCGTCGTCGTTGGCGGCCTCGTCACCTCCACCGCCCTCACCCTCATCCTCCTCCCCCTGCTGTTCCGCCGTTTTGGGCT
>CAZOBT010000237.1:2399-3734 GCA_964578025.1 uncultured Rhodocyclaceae bacterium
TCGCCGGATTTACCGCCGTGGGCGGTGGTGGCGGAGATTTTGCGTTCTGCCCCAGCGATTGCCGCCGCCGAATGGCAGGTAAAAGCCGAAGACGCGAATCGGCAAAAGTTAGCGGCGGGGAATTACGAATGGACGCTGCGGGCGGGTACGCAACGGCGGCGGGTAATGAGTTCGGTGAGCAATCCCGAAGCCCAATTCCGCGAATGGGATGTCAGCCTAGAAAAAGCATGGCGGTTGCCGGGCAAGGCCAAAACCGATCAAGAGCTGGGGGAACAAGGGCTGGCTGTGGCACAAACGGCCTTGGGCGATGCGCGGCACGAAACGGCGCGGCATTTGCTCGGCCTTTGGTTTAACGCCCTGCGCGAACAAGCGGTGTGGCAACAATGGCAAGCGCAAGTCGCCCTTTTGCAAAAACAAACCCATGCGGTGCAACGGCGGCAAAGCTTAGGCGATGCCTCGCGCCTTGAGCGGATTCAGGCCGAAGCGGCCTTGGCGCAGGCAGAAGCGCAGGCCAAACAAGCCAATACCAAATTGCAGTTGGCAGAATTGGCCTTAAGCCAACGCTACCCCGCCCTACGCGGCAAACCGCTCCCCGCCCAACTTTCCACCCCGCAAGCGGTCACGGGCGACTTGGCGGATTGGGTGGCGGAAATCCTTGAACACAATCATGAATTGCAATTAGCCCAAGGGCGGTCGAAGTTGGTCTTAATGCAAGCCAAGCGCGTGCAACAAGACTTACAGCCCGATCCGAGCTTTGGTCTACAAAGTAGCCGCGAACGGGGTGGTGAAGAGCGGGTCTTGGGCGTTTTTGTCAGTGTGCCGTTGCCCGGCGCAGCGCGACACGCCAGTTCCGAGGCGGCGCAAGCTCATGCCAATGCAATTTATCAAGAAGAGTTAGCCGTGCGCCAGAAAGTCACGGCAGAGGCCAGTAGTTTGTATCAAACAGCACAAACGGCATGGCAAACGTGGCAAGACCAACACACCGCCGCCACCCGCCTCAGCGAAGCCGCCGACCTCACCGCCCGCGCCTATCAACTCGGCGAAGGCTCATTAAGCGACCTCCTGCAAACCCGCCGCCAAGCCCACGAAGCCCACCTCCAAGCCCACCTCACCCGCCTAGAAGCCCTAGAAGCCAGCTACCGCTTGGCCTTGGATGGGCATCGGATTTGGGGGGAGTGATAACTAAGTAAGAAATCAGGCGAAATTAATTTTAAATTTAGTACCGAATCCATCGAGCAGTTCGCTGATTTTGGATCGGAAAGCGTCTTTCGACCATGTGGTGAACTCGCGCCAATGGTATTTGGCCTGTTTCCAAAGGATTTCAATGAGATTGAG
>CAZOBT010000238.1:0-3691 GCA_964578025.1 uncultured Rhodocyclaceae bacterium
GCTACGCCCCTGAAATGGCTTACTTCGAGTGCTTGCACGAATTGAAGTTGATTGTTGACCTGATGTACGAAGGCGGCATCGCCAACATGAACTACTCCATCTCTAACAACGCAGAGTATGGCGAGTATGTGACTGGCCCCGAAGTCATCAACGCCCAATCCCGCGAAGCCATGCGCAACGCCCTGAAGCGTATCCAAACCGGTGAATACGCCAAGATGTTCATTTTGGAAGGCCGCACCAACTATCCTTCCATGACGGCACGTCGTCGCTTGAATGCAGCGCACCCCATCGAACAAGTTGGCGGTCAACTGCGTGACATGATGCCTTGGATCAAGAAGAACAAATTGGTTGACCAAACCAAGAACTAAGCTTCTTTGATTCATGCGGCGGGGTGAGGTCGTAGGGGCAAACCCTGCCTCACCCCGTTTTCATTGCCGCTAAAAATAGTCGTCAATTTTTTAACCCGCTTGCTCAACGTGTCATACCTACCCTTATGAACTATCCACATCCCATTATCGCCAAAGAAGGCTGGCCTTTTATTGCGATCACCTTGTTGGCCTCTTTCTATGCACAAATGTCATGGGGCACGGTATTGGCTTTGCCAATCTGGGTGCTGTTTGTCTTCTGTGTACAATTCTTCCGTGATCCTGCCCGTGTCATTGCTGGTGGCGATAACAACAAAGCCATCGTTGCTCCTGCTGATGGACGTATCGTTGCCGTTGAACGGGTTAACGACCCCTATTTGAATCGTGAAGCCCTAAAAGTCAGTGTCTTCATGAACGTCTTTAACGTGCACTCTAACCGTAGCCCAATGGATAGCACCGTGCTCGGCAAATGGTATAACCCCGGTAGTTTTTTGAATGCAGCGTTGGATAAAGCGTCTACCGAAAACGAACGCTGTGCCCTGCATTTACGTCACGCCTCTGGGCAAGATGTCACCTGTGTGCAAATTGCTGGTTTAGTCGCACGTCGCATTCTCAACTACGTTGAACCACAAACCGCCTTAAGCCGTGGGCAACGTTATGGCTTTATCCGTTTTGGTTCACGCGTTGATTTGTACTTGCCCTTAGATGCCAAAGTGCATGTGACGATTGGCGAAAAAGTACAAGCCTCCACCACCTTGTTGGCAGAGTTGGCTTGATCGTTGCCCCCTTGCTGTACCTAGCTCTGCCTTACCCTTTCCGTACCTTCCCTGCTTACTTTGCTGGAGCGATTTTTTCATGACTGAACTCAAACCGCGTAAAGCCATTTTTAATCCTGAGTTGCGGCGGAAAGGGATTTATATCCTGCCGAATTTATTTACCACCGCTGCCTTATTTGCCGGGTTTTATGCCATTGTGCAAGCCATGCAAGGCCAATTTGAACTCGCCGCGATTGCGATTTTTATTGCGATGGTGTTAGACGGTTTGGATGGGCGCGTCGCCCGTTTAACCCGCACCCAATCGGCCTTTGGTGCAGAGTTTGATTCCCTTTCTGACATGGTGAGCTTTGGCGTTGCCCCCGCCTTGGTAATTTATGCGTGGGCGTTAAAAGACATGGGGCGTATGGGCTGGGTTGCGGCCTTTATCTATTGTGCCGGGGCAGCCTTACGTTTGGCTCGCTTCAATACCACTTTAGAGGTGATGGATAAACGCTATTTCCAAGGCTTGCCCTCACCGTCTGCCGCCGCCTTGGTCGCTGGCTTTGTGTGGCTGATGTTAGACCTGAACATTACGGGGCATGAAGTCATGTACATCGCCGCCGGAGTCACCATTTTCGCCGGGATTACGATGGTCACGAATGTGCGTTTTTACAGCTTTAAAGACATCAATTTGCGTAAAAGCGTGCCCTTTATCGTCATCGCCGCCGTGGTACTTGGCTTTGCTTTGATCTCGACCTATCCCCCCGGCGTGTTATTTGGTCTGTTTGTTGTTTATGGCCTCTCAGGCTATGTCCTGTCTGCTTTACGCTTGACTTCGGGTAATCGGTCTAAAAATTAACTGGCCTTATTTGCCCGGTGATTTGCCTGATTTCCTCATTCCTTTTCTAACAATTTAAGCATTATTGATTACGACGTTTGTACCTATGAAAGATAAGCTCGTTATTTTTGATACCACCTTGCGCGATGGCGAACAAAGCCCCGGCGCGTCGATGACCCGTGAAGAAAAAATCCGCGTGGCGCGGCAACTGGAAAAAATGCGGGTGGACGTGATCGAAGCGGGTTTTGCCGCTGCCTCCCCCGGTGACTTTGAGTCGATTCGTGCCATTGCCGAAACGATCAAAGATTCCACGATTTGCTCCTTAGCGCGTGCCAACGAAAACGACATCCGCCGTGCGGGTGAAGCGATTCGCCCCGCCAATTCTGGGCGGATTCACACCTTCATCGCTACCAGCCCGATTCACATGGAAAAGAAGCTGCGCATGAGCCCCGATGAAGTGGTCGAAGCGGCGGTGAAAGCCGTGAAATTGGCGCGTGAATATACCGATGATGTCGAATTTTCTGCCGAAGATGCGGTGCGCTCCGAAATCGACTTCCTCTGCCGCGTCTTTGAAGCCGTGATTAACGCCGGGGCAAAAACGATTAACGTCCCCGACACCGTGGGCTATAGCATTCCTTCCGAATGGGGCAATCGCTTTAAGACCCTGATCGAACGTGTGCCCAATTCCGACCAAGTAATCTGGTCAACCCACTGCCACAACGACTTAGGCATGGCGGTCGCCAACTCCCTCGCCGCCGTGCAAGGCGGCGCACGTCAGGTCGAATGTACGATTAACGGCCTTGGCGAACGGGCTGGCAATGCGTCCTTAGAAGAAGTGGTGATGGCAGTGCGCACCCGTAGCGATTTGTTCAACGTCGAAACCCGCATCGATCCCTCACAAATCGTTCCCGCCTCCAAATTGGTGTCGCAAATCACTGGCTACCCAGTACAGCCGAACAAGGCGATTGTCGGCGCGAACGCCTTTGCCCATG
Organism: uncultured Rhodocyclaceae bacterium; assembly: GCA_964578025.1. Classification (GTDB taxonomy): domain Bacteria; phylum Pseudomonadota; class Gammaproteobacteria; order Burkholderiales; family Rhodocyclaceae; genus CAZOBT01. The sequence goes on from CAZOBT010000238.1 coordinate 2,951, forward strand.
AATCCGGCATTCACCAAGATGGCGTGTTAAAGCACCGCGAAACCTACGAAATCATGCGCGCGCAAGATGTGGGTTGGAGTCAAAATAAACTGGTGCTCGGCAAACACTCGGGGCGCAATGCCTTCAAAACTCGCCTGCAAGAACTGGGGATTACCTTAGAAAGCGAAGAAGCCTTAAACGCCGCTTTTGCCCGTTTCAAAGAACTTGCCGACAAAAAACACGAAATCTTCGACGAAGATTTACATGCCCTCGTTTCTGACGAAGGCATCACCCCGGCACAAGAGCACTTTAAGCTCCTGTATTCCAAGGTAAATTCCGAAACTGGCGAAAAGCCTGTCTCTAGCGTTACCTTGACGGTCGGGGGCAAAGAGCACAAAGCCGAATCCGGCGGCTCTGGCCCCGTCGATGCCACGTTCAAAGCCATCGAGCTGGTGGCACAAAGCGGCGCAGAGTTGTTGTTGTATTCGGTGAATAACATCACCACCGGCACCGATGCCCAAGGCGAAGTCACCGTGCGTTTAGCCAAAGGCGGACGTATCGTCAACGGCCTCGGCGCAGACACCGACATCGTGATCGCCTCCGCCAAAGCCTACCTCAACGCCCTCAACAAACTGCACTCCAGCCTAGAGCGCGTCAAAGCCCAAGGCGACGTATAACCCCCCAAATCCCCCATTTGGTCTAAAAGCAGCCAGCGCATGTCCAACATGCTGCATTGGCTGCTTTTTTATTTGGTCTGTAAAA
>CAZOBT010000239.1:0-3625 GCA_964578025.1 uncultured Rhodocyclaceae bacterium
CCTTCGTCACCCCAATAGGTGAGAAATTTTTCTAGGCTATAGGAATCGCTCATCGTTTCTAGTTTCTTTATCTAGTTGATTTATTTGTTATTACGCCGTTGTAAGGCGGATTACATCATCGGGGGCGCAGGCATAGATGGCAGGGAGTTGCCGCCATGCTCCGGCAACATCCATACCACAACCAAAGACAAAGCGATCTGGCACGGTGACAGCGACAAAATCGGCAGTGACCGGTTTTGCCCGTCCATGATCTTTATCAGCCAACACTGCCAACACGACCTCTTTTGCTCCTTGCGCCAAGAGGTAAGCTTTGATCGCAGCCAGCGTGCAACCTTCGTCCAAAATATCATCCAGAACTAAGACGGTACGCCCTTGCACACGCTGGCTGGGTAAGGCTTTCCATGCTAAATCATTCCCTGCACAGGCATTGCCATAGCGAGTGGCATGTAAATAATCCAAGTGCAAGGGAAAAACGAGGCGGGGAAGCAATTGCCCGGTAAAAAACAAACCACCATTCATCACACATAGCACTAGCGGATGACTTTCGGCAAAGCGCGAATTCAGTTCTGCGCCCAAGCGATCTAACTCGGTTTGAATTTGCGCCACTGGGCAAATTAGCTCTGCACGCGCCAGAATGTCTTGTGGTGACATCTCCATGTGTTGCTTTAACTTTCTTGCGTGCCTTCTTGTTTATCTTGCAGGCTTTGCAAATAAGCCCGGAAATCAGCACCAACCTCAGGATGACGTTGTGCCAACATTACCGTCGCCTTCAAGTAACCTAGCTTTGAACCGCAGTCATAACGCACTCCAGCGTAGCGATAAGCAAGGATTTGCTCTTCACGCATGAGGTTCGCAATACCGTCAGTGAGTTGCAATTCCCCCCCCGCACCGGGGGTTAAGTTTTCTAAATGATGAAAGATGCGTGGAGTCAGAATGTAACGCCCAACTACCGCGAGGGTAGAAGGGGCAACATCAGGCTTGGGCTTTTCAACGATGGCACTAACATGCTCTAAACGATCTGCAATCGGGCGTGCATCAACGATGCCATAACTTCCGGTATCACTACGCGGCACATCTTGCACCCCCAATACTGAACAGCGGTAGTAATCATAGGTTTGCACCATCTGCTGCATGACGGGTGGCTCACCATCCAGTAAATCATCCGCCAGTAATACGGCAAACGGCTCATTACCAACAATAGGTTTAGCACATAACACCGCATGGCCTAAGCCTAGGGCTTCAGGCTGGCGGATATAAATACAATTCACATGCTTAGGTAATAAGTTGCGTACCAAATTGAGCATTTCAGTCTTATTTTTACGCTCTAATTCAATTTCTAATTCATAAGCCTTATCAAAATGATCTTCAATTGCCCGCTTACTGCGCCCCGTCACAAAGATCATGTCGGTAATCCCTGCTGCCACCGCTTCTTCCACCGCATATTGGATTAAGGGCTTATCCACCACTGTGAGCATTTCTTTGGGGCTGGCCTTAGTTGCTGGCAGAAAACGGGTACCTAGACCCGCCACAGGAAATACGGCTTTCCGAATTTTCATGAGTTGTCCTCGTTATTTAATATGTTTTCAGAATTCTAGGCGGGGTTAAGCATCAGCAAAAACGCGGCTTCATCCAGAATCGTCAAGCCCAAGGCTTGGGCTTTTTCTAATTTGCTACCTGCCTCTGCCCCTGCCACCACATAATCGGTTTTCTTCGACACCGAACCAGAAACTTTGCCGCCTGCGGCTTCAATCATGGCTTTTGCCACATCACGGCTTAATGTTGGCAATGTCCCAGTTAACACAAAGGTTTTACCTTGCATAGCAGAGTTAGCGTTAGTTGCTGGGGCAGCGTCTGTGCTTATGGCTACCTCAGGCCAAGTCACTCCAGCGGCAAGCAATGCAGCAATTACCTCTCGGTTATGGGCTTGGGCAAAAAATTCGATAATGCTCTGCGCCACGATAGGGCCAACATCTGGTACTTGCTGCAACGTAGCAACCGCAGCGGTTGTGTCCGCTTGCCTAGCCGCTTGGGTTAGCGCGTCCAAGGTACGAAAGTGCTGTGCCAAATCCCGTGCGGTACTCTCACCAACATTGCGAATACCTAAGGCAAAAATAAAACGGCGTAAGGTCGTGCTTTTACTTTTTTCGATTGCCGCCAATAAATTATTGGCCGACTTCTCGCCCATGCGTTCTAAAGAGGCGAGTTGTGCTAATTCAAGCTGATATAAATCGGCAGGTGAATGAATCAGGTTTTGCTCAACCAGTTGTTCAACCAGCTTATCGCCTAAGCCTTCCACATCCATCGCACGACGGGCGGCAAAGTGAATGATGGCTTGTTTACGCTGTGCGGGGCAATACAAACCCCCGGTACACCGCGCTACTGCTTCCCCCTCCGGCTTCACTACATCCGAGCCACATTCGGGGCAATGGGGAAATAGCGTTAACAGATCAAAGGCCGCTGCCAGCACAGAGCCATCAGAATTTGTAGGGCGTTTATCCAGAACGACGGCGACAACTTCAGGAATCACATCCCCGGCGCGACGCACAATCACCGTATCACCAACCCGTACATCTTTACGCCGCACTTCATCTTCGTTATGCAATGTAGCATTGGTAACGGTCACGCCACCGACAAACACAGGCTTGAGACGGGCAACGGGTGTAATTGCTCCAGTCCGTCCGACTTGCACATCAATCGCCAATACTTCGGTCAAGGCTTCCTCGGCGGGAAATTTGTGGGCGATAGCGAAGCGGGGGGCGCGTGAGACAAAGCCTAATTCTTGTTGTTGGGCACGTTGATTAACCTTGTACACCACACCATCAATGTCATAGGGTAGTTTGGGGCGTTTCTTACCAATCGCATGAAAGTAATCTAACAAGCCCTGTACGCCCGTTACAACTTCAGCTTCTTCTGCGACAGTAAATCCAGCCGCCCGCAAATATTGCATCAGGGCGGAGTGAGTCGTACAGCCCAGTTGTTCTGCGCCAGCCCCCACGCCATAGGCAAAGAAGCGTAAAGGACGTTGTGCGGTAACTTTTGAATCCAATTGACGCAAACTACCCGCCGCCGCATTACGTGGATTGACGAAGGTTTTCTCACCGGCGGCTTGTTGCCGCGCATTCAGCTTGGCAAAGTCTTGGCGCATCATTACCACTTCACCACGCACCTCTAACAAAGCAGGCCAGTTAATTTTTTGCCCGCCTTGCGGCTCTTGTAAACGCAATGGAATAGTATGCAAAGTACGTAAATTTAACGTAACTTCTTCGCCAGTAATGCCATCCCCGCGTGTTGCCCCACGGACAAAAACCCCATTTTCATACGTGAGGTTGATTGCTAAACCATCAAACTTTGGTTCAACCGCATATTCAAGCGCGGCCTCTGAGGGCAAACCTAAGCCTTCTGTGACGCGCTTATTAAATGCCGTCAGTTCTTCCTCACTAAAGGCATTGCTCAAGGAGAGCATAGGTACTTGATGTTCTGCACCGGGAAATTCTTTTAAGGGAGTCGCACCTACCCGTTGTGTGGGCGAGCTTGGCGATTGGAATTCTGGATATTGCTCTTCTAACGCTTGCAACTCCCGAAACAATTTATCGTATTCCGCATCAGGAATTAAAGGCGCGTCGGC
>CAZOBT010000240.1:0-2168 GCA_964578025.1 uncultured Rhodocyclaceae bacterium
CGAGTTGTACCAGCAAGGTATCTTCGGGGAATACGGCTTCTTTAAACGATTGTTGTGCCTGAATGCTGCCCAAGCCCCCCGCAATCATGATCGGCTTATGATAACCGCGTACTACATCCCCGATTTTTTGTTCGTAGGTACGGAAATAGCCGGTCAGGTTAGGGCGACCAAATTCATTGTTGAACGCTGCCGCGCCAATCGGCCCTTCTAACATAATGTCTAAGGCCGAAGCGATGCGACCGGGGCGACCGTAATCGGCGGTCTCTTGTTCCCACGGTTGTGCAGCATCGGGCAAGTACAAATTGGAAACGGAGAAACCACACAGACCGGCTTTAGGTTTCGAGCCTTTGCCTGTCGCGCCTTCATCACGAATTTCGCCACCTGAGCCAGTGGATGCACCGGGGAAAGGCGAAATGGCAGTGGGGTGGTTATGCGTTTCGACTTTGGTCAATACATGGGTTAATTCGTCGGTATACGAATAAGTGCCCTCGGTATCTGGATAGAAGCGCGGGATAGTCGCGCCTTCAATAATCGACGCATTATCGGCATACGCCATCACCGTGCCTTGGGGATTGGCTTGGTGGGTTTCACGGATCATGCCAAACAGGGATTTATCTTTGGCCTCGCCATCAATAACCCAAGAGGCATTAAAAATCTTATGGCGGCAATGCTCGGAGTTGGCTTGCGCAAACATCATCAACTCGACATTGGTCGGATTACGCCCGGCATCGCTAAAAATTTTGACGAGGTAATCAATTTCGTCTTCAGATAAGGCTAAACCTAAACTGCTATTTGCGGCGACTAAGGCAGGGCGACCGCCGTTCAGAATATCAACAGTCGATAAAGGCTTAGGCGCGAAGTGGCGGAACAATTCAGCCGCCGCCGCAAAATCGGTCAATACCGACTCGGTCATGCGGTCATGCACCAAGGCAGCAACTTGTTGGCGTTCTGCCGCGCTTAATGCACGGGCATTTTTCAGCGTTACGCTAAACAAAATGCCGCGTTCAACCCGTTCTAAACCGCTTAAACCGCAGTTATGCGCAATATCCGTGGCTTTGGATGACCAAGGGGAAATCGTGCCGATGCGCGGAGTCACTAAGAAGTGCTCACCCTTAGGCGCAGCACCTGCAATTTCTTCTAACAACCGCCCAAGCTTGTCGCGTTCTGTTGCTGTTAATGGCTGATTGACAGCCGCAATATGCCAAAACTCCGCTTCAACCGTTTCGACATCGGGCAACGCAGCCAATAAACGTGCTTGTAAACGCTGCAAGCGGAAAGCGGAAAAAGCGGGAGCACCGCGCAAACAAAGAATCTCGGACATGATGGAGCAGGGGAAATTTAGCAAAGGCGCGATTATATACCGTGCAACAAAGTCCCTTTACGCTTGATTGCATCTGTTCGTGTCGATGTAACTTCTACCAATGCCAAAAATCCGGCGATTTATTTGGTCTTTTATTCATTAAATCAATAGTGGTATGTTTAATTTGCAGAAATTAAATTTGGTCTATGAGAGTCGCGCTACTAGCTTGCTATAGCCCCCCTTTAGTGTTGCTGCAAAACAAGGGAAAATGCCTCGGTTTTTGCCTAGGCAAACTCAACAACAATAATTTTCAAAATTTTTAATAAAAGACCTTGGGGGACATCATGCCAGTGCGTTTAATTCAAACCACACCTTCTGCGTACACTTATCCTTTGCTCATCAAACAGTTATTGCACATGGCACTGGCGACTGCGCCAGAGCAGGAAATTGTGTATATGGAAGCAAAACGTTATACCTACCGCACCTTTGCCGAGCGGATTGGGCGTTTAGCCAATGCCTTAACTGCGCAGGGAGTTGAGGCCGGGCAAACCGTGGCAGTGATGGATTGGGATAGCCATCGTTATTTGGAATGCTTTTTTGCCGTGCCAATGTTGGGGGCGGTGTTGCAGACGGTAAACATTCGTTTATCGCCAGAGCAGATTTTGTACACCCTGAATCATGCCAAAGCCGATGTCTTGCTGGTAAATACCGAGTTCTTCGCGGCCTTATCGACGTTTGCTGACAAATTAGAAACGGTAAAGAAATTCATCGTCTTAAGCGACGACGTGCAACTACCCCCTAACCCAGTGACCAAGGCCACGGTTGGGGAATATGAGGCTTTATTGGCTGCCAGCCAGCGTGAATTTGA
>CAZOBT010000240.1:2268-3575 GCA_964578025.1 uncultured Rhodocyclaceae bacterium
ACGATGTTGGGCTTAAAACAGGTTTACCCCGGACGTTATCAGCCGGATTTGTTATTGAAGCTCATCCAAAAAGAAAAGGTGACGGTGTCGCATTGCGTACCCACGATTTTGCATATGTTGTTGAATGCACCGTTGATTAACGAGGTGGATTTATCACAATGGAAAATTGTGATTGGTGGCTCAGCCTTGCCACAAGCAATGGCTCTAGTGGCAATGCAGCGCGGGATTGATATTTTTACCGGCTATGGCATGTCAGAAACTTGCCCAATTTTGACCTTGGCGCACCTCAGTGACGAAATGTTAGCCAGCCCCGCCACGGAGCAAGCCAAAATCCGTAGCAAAACTGGCTTACCTGTACCGCTGGTCGATCTGCGGATTGTCAATGGTGAAATGCACGATGTGGCGCATGATGGCGAGGCGCAAGGTGAGGTTGTGGTGCGTAGCCCGTGGCTGACCCAAGGCTATTTAGGTAATCCAGAAGCCTCAGAAGAGTTATGGGCGGGCGGCTATTTGCACACCAGTGACATTGGTACGATGGATGCGGCGGGGTATTTGCAAGTCACCGATCGCATCAAGGATGTGATTAAAGTGGGCGGCGAATGGGTTTCTTCTTTACAACTCGAAGACTTAATCGCACAACATCCTAGCGTCAGCGAAGTCGCGGTGATTGGGGTTAAAGACGACAAATGGGGCGAACGTCCATTGGCCTTAGTCGTGTTAAAACCGCAGGTGGATCGCCAAGACGAAAAAGCCTTCGCTAAAGAGTTAAGCCGTCATGTGGTGAAATTAACAGAATCCGGCAATATTTCGCGCTATGCGATTTTGGTGCACTTTAAGCTGGTCGACGCGCTGCCGCGCACCAGTGTCGGTAAACTGAACAAGATGGCGATGCGAGCGGCAAATTTGTAATTTTTTCGTTGAAGTTTAGTTGAAAGACAGTGGAGGCATCATGGTGAAGTTGATCGCAATCGTTGTAGCAATTTGGGTGGCATTAACCTATTTTAAGATTCCTATTGGTATGGTTGCTGAAGAGGTGAAGGAAACATGGAATCACTTTACAAGCGATGCGACAGCCTTAGTGAATGGTGATGCCATTCAGCCAAAGTCGCCACATCAGCAAGTTGGGCATGGCTTGCGGACTACCATTCCCCAAGCCGCGAGTACCGGGGATGCGCAACAAGATCAAATGGCAAAAGAATTACGCGCCGAGCGGCAACGTCTCATGGAAGGCAAGGCACAAGCAATTGAAAATGTGCCAAAACAAACCCTAGACAAACTTTTGGGAGGCAGTACAACAACCGTCACCA
>CAZOBT010000241.1:0-3549 GCA_964578025.1 uncultured Rhodocyclaceae bacterium
CGCCATTGGCCCCCAGAATACCTGCCGGGACAGCGGGATCATGGCCAAAATTGCTGCCGCTGCCGTCAATAAAATCGGACGCGCCCGGCGCACGGCTGAACCCACAATCGCCTCCCACGGCGTTTTCCCGGCTTTTTGGTCTTGTTCAATTTGATCGACCAAGATTACCGAGTTACGCATAATCATGCCAAACAAAGCGATCACCCCAAGGTTGGCAACGAAGCCAAAGGGAGCTTGGAATAAGACCAAGGAAATCGCCACACCAATCAAACCCAAGGGCGCGGTCAATAACACCATCACCGAGCGGCGGAAGCTTTGCAATTGAATCATCAACAAGGTCGTGACCAATAACAACATGATCGGCATCATTGCCATAATCGGCTTCTCACCCTTGGCGGATTCTTCCACACTACCGCCCATCTCAATGCGATAGCCGGGCGGCAATTTGGCGCGAATTGGCTCTAACAAAGGATTGACCTGCATACTAACCGTCGGGGCTTGGGTGCGTTGATCGAGCAAATCCGCCCGCACCGTAATCGTCGGTAAACGATTGCGCCGCCAAATAATGCCTTCATCCAGCTCGTAATGTGCATGAGCAATTTGGCTTAGCGGCACATACCGCCCGCCGCCAACATGAATATTGAAATTAAGTAATTGCGCCAAATCCTCTCGTTCATCCGTCGTCGCCCGCGCCACGATGTCGATCAGTTGATCGCCCTCCCGCACTTGCGTCACCACCCGCCCTTGTTGCAGGGTATTTAAGAAAGTGGCGACATCTTGGCTGGCAATGCCTAAACGGTTGATCTTGTCTTGATCCAGCTCTAAACGCACGCGCTTGATCTTTTCGTTCCAGTCAAAATTTACGTCTTTAAGATGCGGATTGGCGCGCATCACTTGCGCCACTTCTTCGGCAATGCCACGCAATGTTGTTAAGTTTTCGCCAGAGACACGGAAGGCCACCGGGAAGCCAACGGGGGGGCCATTTTCTAGACGCAATACCCGGACTCGCGCACTGCTCCACTGCCCATCCGCACTGGCAAAGGTGGCCTCTAATTTGGTCTTAAGATGCTCGCGTGCCACTAAATCCTTCGCTGTCACAACAAATTGGGCATAATTGTCATTATTTAGCTGTTGGTCTAGGGGCAGATAGAAGCGTGGGCTTCCCGCGCCAATATAGGTCGCAAACATCCCCACGTCCTCATCTTTTTCCAAAATCGCTTCAATCTTTTGGCTCAGTTGCGTTGTGGCTTTGAGCGACGCGGTTTGTGGCAACCACACATCAACCAGCAATTCGGGGCGGCTAGACGCGGGGAAGAATTGCTTTTGTACCAAGGTGTTAAAGGCCACAATCGCCAAAATAAACGCCACCACGGTACTACTAATGACGATGCGCCGATGTTCCACACACCAACTCACCACTTGGCGCACCCGTTGATAAAACGGCGTGTTGTAAATATCGCCATGATGCTTCGCCCCTTCGGCCTTGAGCTTTTCGGGGCTTAATAAGTGGTAGCCCAAATACGGGGTAAAGAACACCGCGACAATCCATGACACACACAGGGCAATCGTGACGACGGCAAAAATGGCAAAGGTATATTCGCCCGCCGCCGATTTCGCAAAGCCAACGGGCGTAAAACCCGCAGCGGTAATCAATGTCCCGGTCAACATCGGGAACGCGGTCGAGGCATAGGCAAAGGTCGCGGCTTGGAAACGATCCCAACCTTCTTCCATTTTTACCACCATCATTTCCACGGCAATGATCGCATCATCGACCAATAAACCAAGGGCAATGACCAACGCCCCCAAGGAAATACGTTGTAAATCAATGCCAAAGAGCGACATCGCCAAAAAGGTCAAGGCCAAGACCAAGGGAATCGACAAGGCCACGACTGTCCCCGTGCGTAAGCCAAGGCTTAAAAACGAGACGGCTAAGACAATGCCCAAGGCTTCAAACAACGATTTCAAAAATAGATTGAGCGAATCGCGCACCACTTCGGGCTGATTCGCCACTTGGTGAATATCTATGCCACGCGGCAGGTCATTTTCAAATTGGCGCACCGTGGCTTCTAGGCGTTCGCCAAGGTGAATCACATCGCCGCCCTTGCTCATGACAATCCCCAAACCCACGGCATCTTGTCCATTAACCCGCATCCGAGGGGTAGGCGGATCACTCACGGCACGGCGTAGGGTCGCCACATCGCCTAAACGCACACTGCGATTGGCTAAGGGTAAGGTCAAATTGCGCAAATTTTCTAAATTTGCCGCATCGCTGGGAATGTTCACATAAACGCGGTCAGTGGCAGTATCAAAATAGCCGCTGGGGACTAGCGTATTCAGTCTTTCAAGTGCTGTTGTAATAGCATCGGGGGCTAAACCGAGGTTTTTTAATTTGGTCTGTGAAAATTCAAGGTAAATTTTTTCGTCTTGTACGCCTAACATCTCCACTTTTTTGATGTCGCCCAAGCGATAAATGTCACGGGCAAGGCGGTCGGCTTGGCGGCGCAGTTCGGGCAAGGCAATGCCATCGCCCGTTAAGGCATAAATGCTGATCTGCGTGTCACCAAAATCATCATTCATAAACGGGCCTTGCACCCCCGCTGGGAGCAGCCCTTTGTTATCGCCAATGCGTTTGCGTACCTGATACCACGCCTCTGGCACTTCTTTTTTGGGCGTGTAATCTTTTAGGGTAATAAAAATCAGCGATTCATTGGGGCGCGAGGCCGAATGGATCACATCAACCCACGGTGTTTCTTGCAGCTTTTTTTCAATGCGTTCAGTAACTTGCTGTTCAACCTCTTGTGCCGTTGCCCCCGGCCAGAGGGTGCGTACCACCATGACCTTAAAGGTAAAGTCTGGGTCTTCCGCACGTCCCAGTTTGAAATACGAAAAAATCCCCGCCAGCGTTAGCACAATCATTAAATACAAGACCATCGACTGATGGCGTAAGGCCCAAGCGGAAAGGTTATAACGGTCGGGCGTAAAGTCCTTACCGTGGCTGAAATGCTCGCTCATGGCCTTATTTCCCTTCGGCTAATTTAATGGTTTCGCCTGCTGCCAGCTTATGTACGCCCGCCGTCACAATGCGTTCCCCTGCCGTCAACCCTGCCTGCAATACCGCGCCATCGGTTTGCCAAGCGGCTACCTCCACGGGGCGCAAACTGACTTGGTTTTGTGCCGAGACGACCCACACCGCAGGCTGGTTTTGCTGCTGGAAAATGGCACTCAAGGGAATTTTGAGCTGGCTATTTTGCGTGGCAAATTTGACTCTCGCGCTCATGCCAAGGCGTAAGTTGCTGCTATTCGCCGCTGCATCCAAGACGCTAATTTTGGCGGTATAGGTATGCGTGAGCGCGTCGGCAACTTTGCTTAATTCCCGAATCCGTCCTTGGTAAGTCTTCGCCGTTGCCGCCCCTTCTTCTGCCCACAGTTGAATTTGCGCAGGCATATTCGTTTGTAATTTGGCGACTTGGGTTTCCGGGACGGCAATCCATACTTCGGCCTGATCGGGGCGCGACAGTTGGAACACCGGCTGCCCAGCAGCAAGCACTT
>CAZOBT010000242.1:0-3544 GCA_964578025.1 uncultured Rhodocyclaceae bacterium
AGTAATTCGTATTTGATATTTGGGTTGATAGTGGTGTTAGTGGCAGACATGGCAAACCCCTGTTTTATGACAAAGGCGTTATTCTAACTTTTGTCACAACAAAAATGCCATAAAAATAAATCAACGTCACCTGTAGCCCGGAGGAGCGAGGCGAGTCCGGGGGAAAGCTTAATCAGCAGAAGCTGAAAAATTCAAGACCAAATAGAAAAAGGTCATATAAGGCATGTTTATCTTCGCTTATGTGAAATAGACCAAACAAAAAACCACCCCAAACTTCAGGGTGGTTTTTTTATTTGCCTTAGAGAAATTACAACTTATTTCTTGCGGGCGGGGGGTACGTCGGTGCAGCTGCCGTGGGCGACTTCGGCGGCCATGCCGACGGTTTCGCCGAGGGTGGGATGGGGGTGGATAGTTTTGCCGATGTCGACAGCATCGCAACCCATTTCAATCGCCAAACATACCTCACCAATCATGTCCCCGGCACTGGGGCCGACGATGGTGCCGCCGATGACGCGGTGCGTGGCTGCGTCGAAGATTAGCTTGGTAAAGCCGTAATCCGCCCCATTCGCAATCGCTCGCCCCGAGGCGGCCCACGGGAATTTGGCAGTTTCGACTTTGCGCCCTTCGGCCTTGGCTTGCGCCTCGGTGTAACCAACCCATGCCACTTCGGGATGGGTGTAGGCCACGCCGGGGATGATTTGCGCATCGAAGACCGACTTTTGCCCGGCGGCAACTTCGGCGGCGACGTGGGCTTCATGCACGGCTTTATGCGCCAACATCGGTTGCCCCACCACATCACCAATGGCGAAAATGTGCGGCACATTGGTACGCATTTGCGCATCCACCGGAATAAAACCACGCTCATTCACCACCACACCGGCTTTATCGGCGGCGATTTTCTTGCCATTCGGCGCACGTCCAGCAGCTTGCAAAATCAGGTCGTAACGCTGTGGCTCGGCGGGGGCGGTTTGTCCGTCGACCCCGGCAAACGTGACCCATAAACCATCGTCTTTCGCTTCTACGGCGACGGTTTTGGTTTTCAGCATGATCTTGTCAAAACGATGCGCGTTTTGCTTTTCCCATACTTTCACCGCATCGCGGTCAGGGCCTTGCATCAAGCCATCGAGCATTTCTACCACATCAATGCGCGCGCCAAGGGTCGAATACACCGTTGCCATTTCTAGGCCAATAATGCCGCCACCAATCACCAGCATTTTTTGCGGGACGGTATTTTGCCCAAAGGTGGGTAATTCCAACGCCCCGGTTGAATCGACGATGCGTGGATCATCGGGCAAGAACGGCAGATGCACCGCTGCCGAACCTGCGGCGATGATGCACTGCTTAAAGCGCACCACTTTTTTGCCGCCGGTTTTGTCTTGGGCTGTGCCTTCTGTCAATTCCACCGCGACATGGTTAGGATCGAGGAACGAACCGTAACCGCGTACCACGTCGACCTTGCGCCCTTTCGCCATTCCCGCCAAACCGCCAGTGAGTTTGCCAACGACTTTGTTTTTGTGGGCGCGGAGTTTATCCACGTCTACAGAGGGCGTGGCAAAGCTTACGCCGCAATCATTAACGTGTTGTGCTTCTTCAATTACCGCCGCGACGTGCAGCAGGGCTTTCGAGGGAATGCAACCGACATTCAAACACACGCCGCCTAGCGTAGCGTAGCGTTCGACGATCACGGTTTTTAAGCCTAAATCTGCCGCCCGAAACGCCGCCGAATAGCCGCCGGGGCCCGCGCCCAAGACCAACATATCGCATTCAATATCGGCACTTCCGGCATGGCTGGCAGGAGCGGGGGCAACGACGGGAGCAGAGCTTGGCGCGGCGGCTTCGGCTTTAGCTGGGCTGCTAGTGCTTGCGGCGGCGGTACTGGCTGAGGCGGCGACTTTGACTAAGACGCTGCCTTCGGTAACTTTACTGCCCAAGCTAACTAAAACTTCTTGCACGACCCCGGCAACGGAAGATGGAACATCCATTGTCGCTTTGTCGGATTCGAGCGTAACAATTGGATCATCGACCTTGAGCGTATCGCCGACTTTCACGAACAATTCGATCACTGGCACATCGGCAAAATCGCCAATGTCGGGGACTTTGACTTCAATGAGTTGGCTCATCGTCTTTCCCCTTTACAGTGCAACACGGCGGAAATCCGCCAAGAGTTGCGCGATATAGACGTTAAAGCGTGTCGCTAACGCCCCATCAATCACACGGTGATCGGCGGTTAAAGACAGCGGCAACGTCAAGCGTGGCACAAATTGCTTGCCGTCCCATACGGGCTTCATCGCCGATTTATTCACCCCCAAAATCGCCACTTCGGGCGCGTTCACAATCGGGGCAAAGTACGTGCCACCAATCCCACCGAGGCTAGAAATGGTGAAACACGCGCCTTGCATATCGGCAGGTTTCAACTTGCCATCGCGGGCTTGTTTTGCCAGATCACCCGATTCTTGTGCCAGTTCAAACACCGATTTTTTATCGACATTTTTAATGACAGGAACAACAAGGCCATTGGGCGTATCAGCAGCAAAGCCGATATTGAAATATTTCTTCATCACCAAATTATCGCCATCCAACGAGGCATTAAATTCGGGGAATTTCTGCAAGCCTTTGACACAAGCTTTCATCAAGAAGGCCAACATCGTCAGCTTTGCCCCACCGCCTTTTTCGTTTTCCTTGTTCAGCAATACACGGAAAGCTTCAAGGTCGGTAATGTCAGCATCTTCGTGATAGGTCACGGCAGGGATCATCACCCAGTTGCGTGACAAATTCTGCCCAGAAATCTTTTTGATACGCGACAGCGGTTTGACTTCGATCTCGCCAAATTTGCTGAAGTCGACTTTCGGCCACGGCAACAAGTCCAAACCACCCCCAAGAGAGGCGGCGGCAGGTGCAGCAACCACGGGCGGAGCGGTCATTACGCCTTTAACAAAGGCGGTGACATCTTCTTTTAAGACACGGCCTTTCGCGCCAGTGGGATTGGCAATTTTCGCCAAATCCACACCCAATTCCCGCGCATACGCGCGCACCGACGGCGAGGCATGGACTTTGCCGCCTAACGGTAAAGCCGGAGCAAGAGCGGTGCTTGAAGCCGCCACAACAACAGGGGCGGGAGTGGGAGCGACTGGCGCGGACGGTGTGGCGACTTGTGTTGCCGCCGCAGAAGTTGCGCTGGTGGTTGCGCTGGCAGTTGCGCCGCTTTCCACCACCACAATCACGCTCCCTTCAGACACTTTATCGCCCAGCTTGACACGCACTTCTTGCACGATACCCGCTGCGGAAGAAGGCACATCCATCGTGGCTTTGTCGGATTCTAAGGTGACTAAAGCATCGTCGACCTTGACCGTATCACCGACTTTAACGAATACCTCAATCACTGGGACTTCGGCGAAATCGCCAATATCCGGGACTTTGACTTCCACACGGCTGGCGGCAGTCGTCGCAGCAGCGGGGGCGGCAACGACCGGGGCAGCAGGGACAACGGGGGTGGCAGCAGCTTGTGCACCCGCCGCGACTTTAATCAGTACCGTGCCTTCGGAGA
>CAZOBT010000243.1:0-2220 GCA_964578025.1 uncultured Rhodocyclaceae bacterium
ATTTTTACCAAGGATGGCGCGAGCAAACCAGACGAGTGTGTTGTGATATACGAGTTTCCAAAAATTCATGATCCTGGCCCAATACAAGTACGGACTATAGAAGATGGTTGCTAAATCGTAGGAGACAAAAAATGAAACACCCAAACAAAGGCTTCACCCTCATTGAATTAGTCGTGGTCATTGTGATTCTTGGCATTTTGGCGGCGACGGCGTTACCAAAATTTGTTGATTTGGGGAAGGATGCGCGGGTGGCTGCGGTCAATAACCTAGCAGGGGCGGTGCGGGAGGCCACGGATTTGGCGGGATCACGTTGCCAAATGACTGCCGGATGTTGGGGGAAAACATGGGATGGGCAAGCGGTGTTGGGGCCAAAAAACCAATACGGTAATATGTTTTTACGGCTATCCAACCGGAATGTCTCGTTGGACAGCCAGCACCACGATCAACAGTACAGGGCAGTATTTTGGGATCAAAGATTGGGTCGATAGCACCGGATTTACAGTAGAAGAGGCAGCCACTTCCTTGACCTACTTTAAAAAAGACGGGGCGCAAGATGGCACAAAGTGTATGGTGCGTTATCAAGAGGCGAATAGTGTGGGGCAACGTCCAAAAATTGAGGCGATTACAGACGACTGTTCCTGATAATTCACCCAGCCAACGAGGGGACTAGGGGGGGAAAACCAAGTAAAATCGACGTTTTTCCGTTTTTTGAGTGTGTCCGTATGACCACCCCTAGCAAGAAACCTACGTTTCAGGAGATCATCCTCCGCCTCCAGGATTTCTGGAACAAACAAGGCTGCGCCCTGTTACAACCTTATGATATGGAAGTCGGTGCTGGCACCAGCCATACCGCGACCTTCCTGCGGGCGATTGGCCCTGAGCCGTGGAAAGCGGCGTATGTACAGCCCTCACGCCGCCCGAAAGATGGGCGTTATGGCGAAAACCCCAACCGTTTGCAGCATTACTACCAATACCAAGTGGTACTAAAACCCGCTCCTGCCAATATTTTGGAACTCTATTTGGGTTCGTTGGAAGCCCTTGGTTTTGACCTCAAGCAAAACGACATCCGCTTTGTCGAAGACGACTGGGAAAACCCCACCCTTGGTGCGTGGGGTTTAGGTTGGGAAGTGTGGTTGAACGGGATGGAAGTCACCCAATTCACCTATTTCCAACAAGTGGGTGGCATTGATTGCAAACCGATTACGGGTGAAATTACCTACGGTTTAGAACGTTTAGCCATGTATTTGCAAGGCGTAGAAAACGTCTATGACTTGGTATGGACAGATGGCCTGACTTACGGTGACGTGTATCACCAAAACGAAGTCGAACAATCCACCTACAACTTTGAACATAGCAATGTCGACTTCTTGTTGCAGGCATTTACCGCGCATGAAGGCAATGCCAAGCATTTGATGAGTGACGATGTGGCCTTGGCTCTGCCTGCCTATGAACAAGTCTTGAAAGCCGCACATACCTTTAACTTGTTGGATGCACGGGGGGCGATTTCGGTGACGGAACGGGCAGCGTATATCGGACGCATTCGTAATTTGGCGCGGGCGGTGGCACAAAGCTATCTTGATAGCCGCGCTCGCCTTGGTTTCCCCATGGCTCCGCGCGCCCATGCCGAAGAAGTCTTAGCCCAGCTTGAGGCTCAACGTCAGAACAAGAAAGGGGCATAAGATGAGCCAGAATCAAAATTTATTGCTCGAACTCTTCGTTGAAGAATTACCGCCGAAAGCCCTAAAAAAACTGGGCGAAGTCTTTGCGCAAACCCTCGCGCAATCTTTGCAGCAACAAGGTTTGGTTAATGCCGGGGCAAGCGTTACGCCCTATGCCTCACCTCGGCGTTTAGCGGTGCATATTGGCGAGGTTGCGGCACAAGCAGCGGATAAACCCGTGGCGCAAAAATTGATGCCTGCCAGTGTCGGTCTTGATGCCAATGGTAATGCCACTCCAGCTTTGTTGAAGAAGCTGAACGCGCTCGGCGCAGAGGCAAGCGCGGTTGCCAACTTGCGTAAAGAACACGATGGCAAGGCCGACGTTTTATTCTTTGATAGCGTGGTCAAAGGTGCGAATCTGGCAGAGGGTTTGCAAAAAGCCGTCGAAGCAGCCTTAGCCGCCTTACCGATTCCTAAAGTCATGACCTACCAACTTGCCGATGGCTGGAGCTGCGTCAACTTTGTGCGTCCGGCGCATGGCTTAGTGGCTTTGCATGGCAGT
>CAZOBT010000243.1:2320-3543 GCA_964578025.1 uncultured Rhodocyclaceae bacterium
GTGCCGCAAGAATGTTTGATTCTGACCATGAAGGCGAATCAAAAATATTTCCCCTTGTTGGATGCGCAAGGCAAATTAACCAACAAATTCCTCATTGTTAGCAATATTGCCCCGGCGGATCCGAGCGCGGTGATCGACGGTAACGAACGTGTGGTGCGCCCGCGTTTGGCGGATGCCAAATTCTTCTTTGACCAAGACCGCAAAAAGACCCTCGCCAGCCGTGTACCCAATTTAGGCAAAGTTGTGTATCACAATAAACTCGGCACACAAGGCGAGCGCGTCGAACGGGTGGCGACAATTGCCCATGCCATTGGAAATGCCTTGGGGGGTGAAAATTTGGCGACGCAAGCGGCGGAAGCCGCCCGTTTAGCCAAGGCCGATTTGCTCACCGATATGGTCGGCGAATTCCCTGAATTGCAAGGGATTATGGGGCGTTATTACGCGCTGCATGATGGTTTGTCGAGCGAGGTGGCAGACGCGCTGGAAGACCATTACAAGCCCCGCTTTGCTGGGGACAGCCTGCCACGCGGGCAAGTGGGTACGGTAGTGGCACTGGCTGACAAACTCGAAACCTTGGTCGGTTTGTTTGGCATTGGGCAAATTCCCACGGGCGACAAAGACCCCTTCGCCCTGCGCCGTCATGCCTTGGGGGTGATTCGCATGTTGATGGAACAAGACCTGCCCTTGCCCTTGCTCAGTTTGTTAGAAACCTCTGCCAATGCGTTTGCCAACGTCGCTGGCTTTACTGCCCCCGGTGCGACGTTGGGCGACTTCATCTACGACCGTTTGGCAGGAGCATTGCGTGAGCAAGGTTACAGTGCGCAAGAGGTGGATGCGGTACTCAGTCTGCGTCCTGCCTTGTTGGGCGACATTGCGAAACGCCTTGCGGCAGTGCGTACTTTCGCTGCCTTACCTGAAGCCACAGCATTAGCCGCCGCGAATAAGCGCATTGGCAATATTGTGAAGAAGGCGGAAGGCGAAGCCTTGCACGGTGAGGTGGATGCCAGCTTGTTGCAAGAAGCCGCCGAAATTGCCTTGGCCGAGCAAGTCGCGGCGATTGCCCCAGCGGTTGAAAACAAATTGGCCTTGGGCGATTACACGGCGGCCTTAAGTGCCTTGGCGGGTTTACGCGCCGCAGTGGATACCTTCTTCGATCAAGTCATGGTCAATGCCGATGAGGCAGCAATTCGCCGTAATCGTTTGGTCTTGTTGCAAAAATTGCA
>CAZOBT010000244.1:0-3534 GCA_964578025.1 uncultured Rhodocyclaceae bacterium
ACGTCGTCTTATTAAGCAGCAAAGGCAAAACCACCATCGCCCTCACCCCCGCTGGTGATAATCAACTCAGCGGCACGGGCAAATACCAAGCCGAACCCGGCCTCAAAGCCGTTGTCTCTTTAAGCTTCCCCGACAAGAGCACCGCGCAAGCCCGTTTCACACCCTTAGCAAACGCCGCCAACATGAGCAGCACCGCGAATACCACCCCGGCCGCCCCCAGCATGGCAATGGGACATCAGCATCAACATTGATTTACCGTACTGGAGATGATTAAGAAAAATTTACTTTAGCCTTCAATATCTGTGATTGTTGCTTAATCTATCCGCCGTTACGCTCCTTCTAGCTCAGTTTTCTGTCGTTTTTGTTTTTACTTTGCTTACTTTGTTGAAGGAGCTATCTTGGCTACGCCACTCCACCCTTTACATCTTATCGTTCCGCTGGAACGCGCCGCGCATGAAAAGCGCGTGGCGATTGTGCCGGAGGTGGCAAAGAAATTTGCCGCCTTGGGTTGTCAATTACACCTTGAACAGGGCGCGGGCTTGAATAGCCATTTCCCTGATGCTGCGTATCAGGATGCCAATGTTGGTCTATTTAGCGAAATAGCCACACTGACGCAGGGTTTAGAGGGAAATCAGACTTTGGTCTTTAAAGTTGCCCCGCCCAGCCTTGAAGAAATCGCCGCCATGCCAATGGGGGCGACCTTGGTCGGGATGCTCGCTCCCTATGCCTCGGCGGAACGCTTAGCCGCCTTAAATGCACGGCAAATTACCAGCTTTGCCTTAGAGCTGATTCCGCGTATTTCCCGCGCCCAAAGCATGGATGTGTTGTCCTCGCAAGCCTCGTGTGCCGGGTATCAATGTGGTTTGATTGCCGCCGCGCGGTGTACCAAATTCTTCCCCATGCTCACCACGGCGGCTGGCACGATTCGCCCAGCGCGGGTGTTGGTGATTGGCGCAGGGGTGGCGGGTTTGCAAGCGATTGCCACCTGTCGCCGTTTAGGGGCAATGGTTGAAGCCTACGATGTGCGTGCCGCCGCCAAAGAGCAAATCGAATCGCTCGGCGCGAAATTTGTGGACACGGGCGTTTCGGCTGATGGCGCAGGCGGTTATGCCCGCGAACTCAGTGACGCGGAAAAAGCGCAACAAGCCGCGCGGTTAGCCAAAGCCTGTGCGCAAGCCGATGTGGTGATTTCCACCGCTGCCATTCCCGGCAAACGCGCCCCGGTGATTATTACCGCCGAGATGGTGCAAGGCATGAAATTTGGTGCGGTGATTATCGACATGGCAGCAGAGTCGGGCGGTAACTGCGCCCTGACCGTGGCGGGCGAACATGTCATTGTCAATGATGTGAATATCCACGGCCCAATCAATTTGCCCTCCCGTATGCCTACTCATGCCTCGGAGTTGTTTGCCAAAAACCTCTACAACTTCCTGTCGCCGTGGATCAAAGACGGCAGTTTGTTGATTGATTGGAGCGATGAAGTGGTCGCAGGCAGTGTATTAACCAAGGCCGGAGCGACGGTGCATTCCGGGGTAAAAACGGCATTCGCCACAGTAGGAGCAGCGTAAATGGACGGCTTTTCTGCGTTATATATCTTTATGTTGGCGGCGTTCACCGGCTATGAAGTGATTGCCCGTGTCCCCGTCATTTTGCATACCCCGCTGATGTCTGGCTCAAACTTTGTGCATGGCGTGGTGTTAGTTGGCGCGATGGTGACGCTGGGTGGTGCGACAACTCCGCTGGAACAAGCGATTGGCTTTATTGCCGTGGTTTTAGGGGCAGCGAATGCGGCGGGTGGCTATGTCGTCACCGAGCGCATGTTGGCGATGTTTAAGAAGAAGGAGAGCTAAGATGAATACGTCGATTGTACAAATCTCCTACTTCGCAGCAGCGGTGTTGTTTATCGTTGGCCTGAAAGGCATGAGTTCCCCCGCCACAGCGCGGACAGGGATTTTGTGGGCAGGTGTGGGAATGGTCATTGCCACCGTTGGCACGTTCTTTACCCCCAATTTGAACAACTTGGGCTTGATGTTATTGGCGATTGCCTTGGGCGCGTCGTTGGCATGGTGGTCAGGCAAAAAGGTACAAATGACCGATATGCCGCAAATGGTCGCTATTTATAACGGCATGGGCGGTGGCGCGGCAGCGGCGATTGCCGCCGTTGAGTTTGCCAAAGGCACACATCACGATGCGATTACCACCACTTTAGCGGTGTTGGGCGCGTTGATTGGCGCGGTGTCTTTTTCTGGCTCATGTGTCGCCTTTGCTAAGTTACAAGGCTTAATGAAAAAAGCCTTCCGCCTGCCTGCACAAAACCAAGTCAACATTGCATTAGCCCTGATTACCCTCGCCCTTGGCGTAGGCATTATCTTTGGTCTGGTGGGCGAACAACAAGGCACAGCCGTGCTTGGCTTCTTTGTTTTAGCCTTGGTCTTAGGGGCGATTCTGACCTTGCCGATTGGCGGCGCGGATATGCCGGTGGTGATCTCGCTGTTCAATGCCTTTACGGGTTTAGCGGTGGGTTTTGAAGGCTATGTACTCGGCAATCCGGCCTTGATTATTGCCGGGATTGTGGTCGGTGCGGCAGGGGCATTGCTGACGCAGTTGATGGCAAAAGCGATGAACCGCCCGATTTCCAATATTTTGTTCACCCCGATTACCGGGGCGGCGCAAGGTGGGGAAGACATCACTGGCTCAATGAAGGAAACCGGCGCAGTCGATGCAGCGGCGATGATGCGTTATGCCAGCAAAGTCCTGATCGTTCCCGGCTATGGCATGGCCGTCGCGCACGCCCAGCATAAGGTGTGGGAAATGACCGAGTTGCTGGAAGAAGCTGGAGTCGAAGTCAAATTCGCCATTCACCCCGTCGCTGGACGAATGCCCGGACATATGAACGTCTTGCTCGCCGAAGCGGGTGTGCCATATGACAAAATTTTCGACTTAGACGAAATCAACGGTGAATTTGCCCAAGCCGATGTCGCCTTGATTATCGGAGCTAACGACGTAGTCAACCCCTCCGCCCGCACCGACAAATCCAGCCCCATCTACGGAATGCCGATTTTGAACGCCGACATGGCGCAAAACGTGATCGTCATCAAACGCGGACAAGGCACAGGCTATTCCGGTGTCGAAAACGCCCTGTTCTACGGCGAAAACTGCCGCATGTTATACGGCAGCGCGCAACCCGTCGTCGCCGACATCATCGCGCAGATTAAGCAAATGGGCTAAGTCTACCAACAGCTTTATAACAAACAACCCGGAGTCGCCAACGCAACGAAACGAGCCCATCAACACGCGGCTGGGACTCCAAAAAAAACGGCAACCAAGCCCTTGGGCGAAGCCGTGGCGGACTGAGTACCAAACTTCATGCCTTGGTTGAAGGCTTGGGTTCTCTGGCTCGGTTTTCATTGACCGGTGGCGAAGCAGGCGACGGTTCGCAAGCGTTGCCACTGATCCAAGGGCTACAACCAGGGGCTCTTTGTGCGGATAAGGCGTATGACAGTGATGCGATCATTGAGCACCTGACTGCTGAGG
>CAZOBT010000245.1:0-3495 GCA_964578025.1 uncultured Rhodocyclaceae bacterium
AGCAATTGGAAATACCACGCCCCATCCGCCGTGTCGCCATACAACACGCCACCGACCAACTTATTATCTTTAATCACCAGCTTTTTATACACGCCGCCGCCCGCGTCGTGCAGCAGGATTTCTTCTGTGCCGTCACCGCCCATAAATTCCCCGGCAGAGAACAGATCAATCCCGGTAACTTTAAGCTTGGTGGACGTGACTGAACCTTGATAACGCCCAATCCCAAAGTTAGCCAGATGGTTAGCCACCACCTTAGCTTGTTCAAACAGCGGGGCGACTAAACCATAGGCTGTGCCTCGGTGATTGGCACATTCGCCCACCGCATAGATTTTCGGGTCGAAGGTTTGCAGCGTGTCGTTGACCACAATGCCGCGATTGCAATGAATGCCAGCGGATTCGGCTAAGGCCGTATTCGGGCGAATTCCCACTGCCATCACGACCAAATCAGCGGGAATCTGCATCCCATCCTTGAAGCGAATCGCTGCGACACGTCCACTTTCGCCTTGGATCAAGGCTTCGGTTTGCTTTTGCAACAAGAACTTTAAGCCACGATCTTCCAAGGCTTTTTGCAGCATCTTGCCTGCGGTTTCATCCAATTGCCGTTCTAGCAACCACGGGGCAACGTGGATTACCGTCACATCCATGCCGCGCAAGCGCAAACCATTCGCCGCTTCCAAACCAAGCAAGCCGCCACCGATGACTACCGCATGACGATATTTCGTCGCGGCATCAATCATTTCGTCGGTGTCTTTAATGTCACGGTAGGCAATTACGCCGGGTAAGTCATTGCCGGGCACAGGCAACATAAAGGGGTTAGAACCCGTTGCCAGTAACAAGCGGTCGTAAGGGGCTTCCGTGCCATCTTCGGCAATCACCACCCGTTTCACCCGGTCGATTTTGCTGACTTTTTTGTTCAGGTGCAGAGTGATGTTGTGCTCGGCATACCATTGCAGATCATTCAAAATAATTTCAGGAATCTGCATTTCCCCCGCCAAGACGGGGGATAACAAAATACGGTTGTAGTTAGGATGGGGTTCAGCCCCAAACACCGTAATGTCATACATATCAGGTGCGATTTTGAACAACTCTTCCAAGGCACGGCAACCAGCCATGCCATTACCAACCATAACCAAACGGGGTTTTTGCATGATGACAACTCCAAAGGGTCAAAACAGTCAGCACCGTTGCGGTGCAACAATTCGTGTTTGCGCATGACCCCGTTGCCATGTGGCGGTCTTCCTTGACCGCAGATCGCGAGTTGGCTTAACAAAAGCAAAAACAATGCCAGATTATCAATTCGCCAATAATTTATTGATAATAAAGAATTTTTTGCCTCTGTTAAGCATATCTAACTCGCCAAAAGCACTAGATTAGTGCTGGCTCAGTCTTCCCAGCACTGTTTTGGGTGGAACTACGATTAAACAATTTGCGAATTTCTGGGATACAGCCACCGCAGAATGTCCCGCATTTCAAGGTGGCTTGCAGTGCATCCATATCTGCCCCCTTCTGGATTTCCGCCAGAATTTGATCCTCGCTAATATCGGCACATTTACAAACAATCTTGCGTACCTGCCCAGCACGTGCCGGAGCTTTGGCACTGGGGGCAAGGGCAAAGCGCGAGAGTTCGTTGCTTAATTCCCCCTCAGATAAGGCACGACGCAGCCACTCCACCGCCAAGGCTTCACCCGCTAGACGCACGCCATAAACTTTGCCATTTTGCATTGCTGCCAGTTTATGCACGGCACGGCTGGGGTCGTTGTAGCGAATCACATTTTCCACCTCATCTAGGCCAAACAAAGCATCAATTTCGGCAATAAATTCGGGACTAACCGCCTCTGCCGCCGCGCTGCGCCATACCACCAAGGGAACTTTGCGCCCATATAGACCAACTGTGGAATAAGCCTGTGAGGCAAGCAGGGTACGTGCTTTCTCCAACAAGACCAAAGCTTCTTCCCGATTGGCGCACGCCCGTACTACCGCGATTGGGTAAGGTAAATCTAGCTTTCGGACTTGGACGGCGGCATGTTTTAACTCTGGCTGCTTCGAGTAAGGGTCGGTGGCATCCGGGGTTAAGGCATTTGCCCCTGCCCCATTCATAAACTGACTGCCCCAGTGCATCGGCAACCACACCCGACCGGGGAACAGGCTGGAGCTTTCTTGCACGCGCAAGCTAATACTGCCGCGCCCGTTGTGCATCTTGGCAATGTCGCCACTGACCAAACCCCGGCTGGCAAGATCACGCGGGTGCATAAAGAGCAATGGCTCGTCTTCTAAGTTAAACAAACGTGGCACAGTGCCAGTACGGCTCATGCCATGCCACTGGTCACGCATCCGCCCGGATAACAAGCTTAAGGGGTAATCCAAGCTTGGTGTGTCGGCAAGGGGTAATTGCTCAATCGCCACAAACTTTGCTTTGCCGCTAGGGGTGGGGAAGCATCCATCGCCATACAAACGGGTTGTGCCAGCACTCGCGCCCTCTGGGAAAGGCCATTGTTGCGGCCCTTGGCTTTCCAGCAAGGCATAGCTTAAGCCCGTAATATCCAAATCGCGCCCGCGTGTACTTTCACGGTGTTCGTTAAAAATGCTTTCCGTGTCGTGATAGGGGAATAACTGCGCCGTGGCGGGATGTTGCAAGGCTTGGCCTAAGGCATGGGCAAAATCAACAACGATTTTCCAATCCGGTAAGGCTTCGCCAATGGCGGGTACAGCGGCATGAATCCGTGTGATGCAGCGTTCGGAATTAGTGACGGTTCCGGCTTTTTCGCCCCATGAAGCTGCCGGTAAGAGCAAGTCGGCATAGGCGGCGGTATCCGTATTGCTATAGGCTTCTTGCAAGACCACAAATTCGGCGGCGGCGAGGGCTTCACGTACTTCGGCTTGGTAGGGCAAGGATTGTGCGGGGTTGGTACAGGCAATCCAAACGGCTTTGATTTCCCCGGCTTTAACTGCTTTAAACAAATCAATCGCGCTTTTGCCCGGCTCTTTTGGCACAAAGGGCACACCCCAGAATTGCGCCATCTCGGCACGATCTTTGGGGTTAAGTAAGTCGCGGTGGGCGGACAGCAAGTTTGATAAACCACCAACTTCGCGCCCACCCATCGCGTTAGGTTGTCCGGTTAACGAGAACGGCCCTGCCCCCGGTTTGCCAATTTGCCCAGTGGCTAAATGCAAATGCACAATCCCAGCGTTGTTATGTGTGCCGTGGCTGGATTGGTTTAAGCCTTGGCAATACATGGACAAGGCGGCGTTTGCTTGCCCAAACCAGCGTGCTGCTTGGTAAATCGCGGCTTCGTCTAGCCCACACATGTCGGGGACTCGCTCCGGGGTATAGGCGGCAACAATTTTTGCTAAACGGGCAAAGCCTTCGGTATGGGCTTCAATATAACTTTCGTTAATTAGCCCTTCAGCGATCAGGATATGCAACATGCCATTAAACAAGGCAATGTCGCTCCCCGGTTTTAAGGGCAAATGCAAATCGGCGATTTCCGCGCTTTC
>CAZOBT010000246.1:0-3489 GCA_964578025.1 uncultured Rhodocyclaceae bacterium
ACGCCTAAGGCTTTCATTTCATCAGCGGTTAACTCTGCGGCTTGTGGCTTCATGGCATCGCTTTTACGTTTGCCACTTTTGAATTCACGTAATTGCTTCGCCACGTATTCATTATGTTGCCCCGCCAAACGGGGGAATAACGGGCTAGAGGATTCGCCTTCTAAACCGTGACAGAGAAAGCAGCGGCCTGCGACGATCTCTTCGGCTCGTTTCAAATCTGGCTCGGCGGCATGAACTTGCGCAGCAAACCCCACGGCTAGTCCCAACCCTAGGCCATAACCGAGTAACGCCCCCATCGTGTTTTTGATTCTTCTCATTGACTTATCCTGAAAGGTAATTAAGTAAGTTAGAGAATAATAATTTGCCAATGCAGCCTTGGCAACTTACGATGATTTTTCAGGGTTTTTTCATTTATTCCAAACAAAAACCCCCAACAAATTGTTGGGGGTTTTTGGGGTTGCTAAGAACCTCTGTTTAACGGCTTACTTCTCGGCTAAACCTAAAGCGCGCACGGTAGCAACGTTGACATAGCGGTCGCTATCCACGGGCAAGCCTTTCGCGGCTTGGTACTTACGCACGGCAGCAAGGGTCGTATCATCGATAACACCATCAGTACGGCCTGTCGCGTAACCAGCCTTGGTCAGAGCCTTTTGAATGTCGCTTAAACGCTCAGAGGTCGCGTTGGTTTGGCACAGCACTTGCCGCCATTCGCTCTTGGCAGGAGAAACCATAATTTTTTGCGTTACGGTGTCATACTCAGCAGGCACTTCAACCTTAACTTCACGGGCGGGAGAAACCAACTTGGTGGTTTTTACCATCGCGTATTCAGCAGGAATTTCAACTTCACGGGTAGTCGCAGCAGTCTTCATCACGGTGCGCTTAACCGTGGTGTATTCAGCAGGAACGTCAACTTCACGGGTGCCAGCAGCCACGTCAACAACTTGCGAAGACACGGTGGTGTATTCGGCGGGCACTTCGATCAAACACAACACATCACCAGCGGCTGCATCAATCCCTTGTAAGGCACGCTCGGCAGCGGTCAATTCAGAGGAACGTTTCCACACGGTATAGGCTTCACGTACCAATTTGCGTTCGGTAACGGTTTTGTAGGTCGCAGGAACTACTTCTAAACGCTTGCCTGCGGGTTTAACCAATACTTTTTCTTCAACGGTTTCATAGACAGCCGGAACGATTTCCAGTTTCTTGCTAGCGGCCTTGACCAAAACACGCTCTTCGGCTTCGGCATAGTTAGCGGGTACAACATCAAGCTTGGTATAGGCCGCGCTCTTTAATACGCGCTCGGTTTTGTCTTGGATGACTGCTGGGGTAATTACACGGGCATAGCACTCACCAACCTTAGCGGGGGGTAAATCACCACCACTTGCATTACCGGAAATGTAATCAACGGTCGTAGTACGCAAACCACTGATGTTGGTTGCCACTGTTTGTTGTGGTGCAGTTTGGCAAGCAGCTAAAGTGGATAAAGCAATTGCTAATGCGGTCAGGCGTAACGTCTTCATTGTAATGTCTCCAATTAAATGGCTGGAAGGAACACAGGATATATATTCATTTTATTTTGTAATGAACAAAATCCGGTTAAACAAAACTATGAAGCATTGGCATTTAAAAAGTCAAATAAATTGCCAATATAAAATAAGAAAATAAACATTTTTTAACACTTTATTTTTTCAGGGAAAAATTTTTCCTGAAATTCAACATTAAATATTTAACAAGCTGCATTAGTGACAAGTGAAAAAATATTTATTTTTTGCTGTGTTGTTTTTGTTTTTATAAAAATTGTTGTTTTTGTTTATTAAATCAATTCGTTTTAATAATATCGAATTCCAGAAACTCCAAGAAATAAAAAATGGCAAGGTTAACGTAATTCACCTTGCCATTTTATTGCTTGTTAATTGCTTGGTATATTGATCGGAATACCTTATGCCCAGCGTCGGGCGGCTTCTAAATCGGTTTCCCGCGCTTCAACCCATCGCTCACCTTCGCTGGTGGCTTCATGTTTCCAGAAGGGGGCTTCGGTTTTGAGGTAGTCCATGATGAATTGACAAGCGGCAAAGGCTTCTTGACGATGCACACTACTGACTCCAACAAAGACAATTTGGTCACTAGGTAACAAATCCCCTACCCGATGGATGACACGCACTGCTTGCACATCCCACCGCGAACGGGCGGCAGTCACGATACGCTCTAGGGCTTTTTCGGTCATGCCGGGGTAATGCTCAAGGTGCATGGCGGCGACATTATCGCCTTCGTTCATATCACGGACTAAACCAATAAATGTGACGATAGCTCCCGCCGATTTATCTATCCCCCGTAGCTGTGTTAATTCGCTCGTCACATCAAAATCATCCGTTTGAATACTGATACTCATTACAAACTCCCTTCTGCCATTTTAGCCACCCGTTACAGGTGGAAAAAATGCGACTTCATCGCCGTCTTGAATTGTAGTTTCTAAATTGGCAAGTTCATGATTGACTGCGCAGCGTAAATTACGAGTTTCGCGTAAGATTTCTTTGCCTTGATTGATGAGGAAAGTGCGTAAGGCATCAACATTAACAAGGGTTTCCGGCACAGTAAGCACTTCTTCACTTACACCAAGCGTTTGGCGTAAACCCGCAAAATATAAGACTTTTAGCTTCATGCACACAGCTCCGTAAAAGGAATAAATCGTAAGAGATCACCGGGGTGAATTATCGTATTTGCCGGAGCAATTGCCAAACCATCGCCCCAAACCAAGGAAGTCACTACGCCCGAGCTGGGGTTTGCAAAACGTTCTAATTCTCCGGCGGCGTTAATGCGGACGCGGCAAAATTCGGTGCGCGGGTCGGTTTTCTTAATCGCAAAGGTACTAGGTAAATAATAAGCACACGGCATGACATCGTTGATGCCTTGCATCCTCAGGAGGAAAGGTCTTACTAGCATGACAAAGGTAATAAAGCTAGACACTGGATTACCGGGCAGGCCAAGGAATTTGGCGATTTTGCCGCTGCTGTTGTCCACGATTTCGCCTAAGGCTAAGGGTTTGCCCGGTTTAATGGCGACCTTCCACATGGTGAGCCGTCCTTCGGCTTCGACGGCAGGCTTTACGTGATCTTCCTCGCCAACGGAAACGCCGCCACTGGTGATGATGACATCGTTATCAGAAGCGGCTTGGCGCAAGGCAGCACGGGTGGCCTCAAGGTTGTCGGGAACAATGCCTAAATCGCGCACTTCGCAATTTAAGCCTTCTAGCAAGGCACGCAGGGCGTAGCGGTTAGAGTTATAAATGCCACCGGGTGGCAAGGGTTCGCCGGGGCTATGTAATTCGTCGCCAGTAAAGAAAATGGCGACACGCAAACGGCGTAATACCGGCAAAGTTGGCAAGCCAGCCGCAGCGGCAAGGGCAATGTCTTGGGCGCGTAAACGCATTCCGGCAGGCAAAATTTCATTACCGGGAGCCATGTCTTCCCCGGCACGGCGGATGTTTTCGCC
>CAZOBT010000247.1:0-3460 GCA_964578025.1 uncultured Rhodocyclaceae bacterium
GCGGGGCGCAAGATGTTGTTGCCGGACGATGTACAGGCGGTGCTTCCCGGTGTGGCACGGCATCGCTTGCGTTTAGTCCAAGGTGGCAATAGTGCGACGCAAGAAGACATCACGCGCTTAATTCGTAGCGTACCGATTCCATAAACGGGGAAACAACGTGGATTGGCAAACGCGAC
Source organism: uncultured Rhodocyclaceae bacterium (assembly GCA_964578025.1). Taxonomy (GTDB): domain Bacteria; phylum Pseudomonadota; class Gammaproteobacteria; order Burkholderiales; family Rhodocyclaceae; genus CAZOBT01. Next base: position 177 of record CAZOBT010000247.1, read on the forward strand.
TTGATACCCTGTTGACCCCGCGCCATGACGGGGTTGCCCCGATTACGATTAACCCTAAGCGCATTTACATCTTGCCCAGTGGTGCAGGGGTGTTGTTTGCGGCTCTGGTTTTGGCGATGCTGGTGATTACGATTAACTATGCCATCGCCTTGGGCTATGCTTTGGTGTTTTTGCTGGTCGGACTTGGTTTGATTGGTATGGTGCATACCGTCGGGAATTTATGGGGCATTCGCTTAGAAGCACAAGCTGCCAGCCCTGTCTTTGCTGGAGAAAGTGCCGTATTTCCACTGCATTTGCATGAAGAGCGCGGCAAACCGCGTTTTGACCTGCGCTTTTCCTTACCGGAACAAGCCGAAGCGGCCTATTTCTTGGCAGCACAGGGGCAAACCAAGGTTGATTTGGCTCTCCCCACTCGTAAACGCGGCAGTCTGCCTTTACCACGTATTCGCTTGGCAACACATTACCCCTTGGGCTTATTTACGGCATGGACGCTATGGCGACCTGAATTAAACGTGCTGGTCTTTCCCAAACCCATCCTCAAACCCTTGCCCACGCAAGGGCGTAGTGGCTTGCAAGAAGGTGGCGAGGCCACACAGGGCGGCGATGATGATTTCTCGGGTTTGCGTGAAAAAGCCCCGGCTGACCCCTTTCACCATGTGGCATGGCGGTTAGCAGCACGTTTGGATGAGACTAGCCCCTTGTTGGTCAAACAATTTAGTGGCGGGGGGCGTGAAGAGTTGGTCTTGGATTGGGAATTGCTCGCTGGGCTAGATACCGAAAGCCGTTTGTCGATTTTGACCGGTTGGGTCTTGCAAGCTGAAGCCGAGGGACATCGCTATGGCTTACAGCTCCCCGGTCTCGGCTTACGCCCGGAACATGGGCTAAAACATCAGCAACGTTGCCTAGCAAGCTTAGCCTTATTTCCCGCTTAATTTGGGTAGAACGAAAGAATAAAAGGATAAAAGCATGAAATTTTCTTTACGTTTACCAGAATTTTTGAGCAAGCCGCTGGTGCAAAGTGAAAGCACCGCTCCTGACACACCTACTGCTCCTGTTGCCGATTCGCCGTTTTTAGCGCATGAGATGCTGCCGTGGTTATTCGCGGTGAGTTTAGCCGCTTGTTTGCCACATACCTTGTTTCATCCGGCTTGGTTGAGCTTGGCGGCGGGTAGTTGTTTTGTCTGGCGGATATGGTTATGGCATCGTGGTTTAAGTTTGCCGAATAAGCTGATTAAAACCTTGCTCGTTGGTGCAGGTGCAGTGGCGATGATCTTGCACTATCACACCCTGTTTGGACGGGAAGCGGGTACGGCATTTTTGTTTTTGCTCTGCGCCCTCAAATTACTCGAGTTGCGCACGCAGCGTGATGCGTATGTCTTAGCTTTTTTAGCCATCTTCTTGCTACTCGGCTTTTTCTTGTTGGATCAAAGCTTATTTACTGCCTTGTGGAGCATGGCAACGCTGGTGTTATTTTGTTTATCGCTATTGGTTCTGAATGGGGCATTAGCTCTGTCCTTCAAACCGCGCTTAGGACAAAGCGGTAAATTGTTATTGCAAGCTTTGCCATTTATGGTGTTGCTCTATGTGTTGTTTCCTCGGGTGAATGGCCCTTTATGGAAAGCACATGAAGAGGAGAAGCAACGGCGCACGGGTTTATCGGAACAAATGAATCCGGGCGAAATTTCAGAGTTAGCACAAAACAGTGAAATTGCCTTCCGGGTTCGCTTTTTAAGCAATCCCCCTGATCCAGCACAGTTGTATTGGCGCGGCCCGGTTTTTGAAAGTTTTGATGGCAAAGCGTGGCGACCTGGTTTTCCCGCCATGACTCCCATGTATCTGACCTTAAAAGGGGGGCAAACAAGCTATGAAATGACGCTAGAGCCACATCAACAACGTTGGCTTTTAGCCTTAGATGTACCAAGTAAATTGCCAGATAAAGCGCGGGTTGGCCCCGGTTTGGTGGCTTTGTATGACGATCAAATTGTTGAGCGCAAAATCTTTCAATTTACGGCGAATACCAGTTACGAATACAACCGCGAAGAACGCGATGGTGTATTGCGGGCAAATTTGGTGCTACCGGCTAATCGTAATGGTCGAGCGCAAGCTTTGGCACGGGAATGGGTAGCGGCTGGCCTTAACCCGCCACAAATTGTTGACAAAGCCCTGTCTTTATTTCGTAACGAGAAATTTTCTTATACCTTGAGCCCACCCAAACTGGGGGAAAACCCGGTAGATGAATTCTTGTTTGTGACGCGGCAAGGCTTTTGTGAGCATTATTCCTCGGCGTTTGTCACCTTGATGCGGGCGGCGGGTATTCCGGCACGAGTTGTCACTGGCTATCAAGGCGGCGAAAAAAACCCCTTAGATGGTTATTTTGTGATCCGCCAATCCGATGCCCATGCGTGGTCAGAAGTCTGGTTAGCAGAACGGGGTTGGGTGCGGATCGACCCCACCGCCATGGTCGCACCCTCACGGGTACAGCAAGGGGTCAGTGCGGCCTTACCGGCGGGAGAGCCGCTGCCCAATATCATTCGTGCCGATCAGCCCTTGCTGCGCAATCTGCGCTACCAATGGGAGGCAATTAACAATCGCTGGAATCAGTGGGTCTTAGGCTATAACCAGCAGCAACAAAAAGGCTTATTTGCCAATTTGGGTTTAGGCAATGTGAAATGGCAGCAGATGTTGTCGTGGTTGCTGGCGGGCTGTTGTGCTTTGATTTTGTTATACCTTGCCAGCCAACGCCAAAAACGCCCGCTGCGCACGCCAGTGCAACAACTGTGGGATAAAGCCTTAGTGGTTATGGCAAAACAACAATTACAGCCCGAGATTGGCGAAACGCCAATGGCCTTTGCACGACGGGCGCGTAAGCATTGTGCTGCACCGCTCAGCTCGGCCTTGGGCAAAGTAGCCAAGCTGTATTGCCGGATTTATTACGGCTCCATCGAGCAGAATCAGAAGGCCATCAAAAGTTTAGATGAGGCAGTTAAAGCCTTGCGCCAAGCCAGCAAAACACAAGCAAGCCCGCAATCAACAATGGTTTTGGGGGCAAGTTTGCCGCTTTTCAGTCAATGCTTAAAATGGCTAGATCAAGTTGGATCAATATTCAGACCAAAGTAAAAAACAAGGCACAACCCATAATATTTATGGGTTGTGCCTTATTAGACCAAATAGATCATTGTGCCCAATAACCTTAGCGTGGCTTATCTAAAGAGCACACACCATCGATAAGTTGCAGATCGTTATCTTGCGCAAAATTCAGTAGGAAGCGGTAAGCCATCGGTTCA
>CAZOBT010000248.1:0-3458 GCA_964578025.1 uncultured Rhodocyclaceae bacterium
GAACATTTCTTGCCACTGCCGCACCATCCCCAACATGCCGTTATTCAGGTTAATGATCTTGATCGGTAAGCCAAATTGCTTACAGGTCGACATTTCCTGAATACACATTTGGATAGAGCCTTCGCCTGTTACACAAGCGACTTGTGCGCCGGGGTTTGCAAAGCGCACACCCATGGCATAGGGCAGACCAACACCCATCGTGCCTAAACCGCCTGAGTTGATCCAACGCCGTGGTTTATCAAACTTGTAGTATTGGGCAGCGAACATTTGGTGTTGCCCGACATCAGAGGTAATGAACGCATCGCCACCTGTGACTTCATACAATTTTTCGACCACATATTGCGGCATGATGTAGTCAGTTTGCTTATATTTCAGGCAATCTTTACCACGCCATGCTTGGATCATCTTCCACCAGTCGGCTACTTCAGCACGCGGCTTCTGTTGCGTTTCGTCCAGAAGCTTTAACAGCTCATCCAATACGTCAGGGACGTTGCCGACGATAGGCACATCTACCTTAACGCGCTTCGAAATTGACGATGGATCAATGTCGATATGGATGATCTTACGAATTACTTCACCAAAGTGTTCAGGGTTGCCGATCACACGGTCATCAAAGCGTGCGCCAATTGCTAATACAACATCCGCATGTTGCATTGCCATGTTGGCTTCGTAAGTCCCGTGCATCCCCAACATACCGACGTTTTGCTCATCGCTACCGGGGAAGCCACCTAACCCCATCAGGGTGTTGGTGACAGGGAAGTTCAAACGCTTGGCTAACTTAACCACTTGCTCAGCAGCGTCAGACAGAATGACACCACCACCAATGTAAATAATTGGCTGGCGTGCTTCCATCAACAACTGCAAAGCTTTTTTAATCTGCCCTAAATGACCTTTAACCACAGGGTTGTAGGAGCGCATTTGGATAGATTTTGGATATTCATAATTGCACTTATGCGCCGTAATATCCTTGGGAATATCGACCACAACGGGGCCGGGTCGGCCTGTGGTTGCGATATGGAATGCTTTCTTAATGGTTGCCGCGAGGTCTTTTACGTCGCGCACCAAGAAATTGTGCTTCACGCAGGGGCGGGTAATCCCAACTGTGTCACATTCTTGGAAGGCATCCTGACCGATATAGGCGGTGGGTACTTGCCCGGTCAGTACAACCATGGGAATAGAGTCATAATAGGCAGTGGCAATGCCTGTCACGGCATTGGTTACGCCTGGCCCAGAGGTCACAAGTGCGACACCAACTTTGTTGGATGAACGAGAGTAAGCGTCGGCTGCATGTACCGCAGCTTGTTCGTGACGTACTAAGATATGAGTGATTTGGTCTTGCTTGAAGAATTCATCATAAATATGGAGTACAGAACCGCCGGGATAACCGAACACGTATTCCACATTTTCTTCTTGCAGGCACCTGACTACAATTTCCGCACCGGAGATCATCATTGCTAGGCCCAATTAGCTGATTGCTTGGAAAACCTGTAACGTTAAACCCTAGACCGCTTTCGGTCAAGGCGTAAACGCGATAAGCTTGCCGATTAACCCCAATACAGACAAGGCTTTACAGGAGGCTATCCTGGCTACTCAAAAAGAACTTTCGGCATTTCTGGAGTCGGTGGAACGGCGTGCATTCAAGCAAGCGATGTTTGCCGTGCGTGACGAAGAAGTGGCCTTAGATATTGTGCAAGACAGTATGATGAAGCTGGCGGAAAAGTATGGCGGGAACCCTGCTGAAGAGTTTCCGATGCTATTTCAACGTATTGTGCAAAATACGATTCGTGATTATTACCGGCGTACTAAAGTGCGTTCTATGTGGACGACTTTGTTATCTGCGTTAAGCCCGCGCCGTGATGATGAGGAAGAGCATGATCCGCTGGATACGATGAATGTGGATGACCCCGCCCATCTGGGACGAACTCCTGAACAGGAATTAACGCAAAAACAAGTAATGCATATTATTGAGCAAGAGATTGCTAAACTTCCCCCTCGTCAACGTGAAGCATTTGTAATGCGTTACTGGGAAGACTTTGATGTCGCCGAGACGGCGAGTGCAATGGGCTGCTCAGAAGGCAGTGTTAAAACCCATTGCTCGCGTGCCACCCATACCCTTGCGGCCGCGCTGACTGCGAAAGGAATTAGATTATGAATGAGGAACGCTTAGGTTATCAAATCCGCCAGCGTTTAAATGCGGGTTTGGAGGATTTGCCCGATCAAACTAAACAACGCCTTGCCCAAGCCAGAGCACGCGCATTGGCAGCGCAAAAAGTTAATGCCACCGAGCTTGTGATGGGGGTTGCAGGGCATCGTCAGCTATCAGACTCACATCATGGGCATGATGGTTCTCGTTTGCGTTGGTTGTTAGCTGCCAGTGCTGTCGTGCTTGGCATGACGCTTGGTTATTATTATTGGGAAGGGCAGACCCAACTTGATGAGTTGGAAGAAATTGATTCTGCCTTACTTGGTGATGAATTACCCCCAGATGCTTACCTCGATAAAGGATTTGCAGCGTGGTTAAAACATTCTTCGGAAGAATAATTGTTTTATTGCTATTGAGCATGAATGCTTCGGTGTATGCCGATACACCAAATTCGACAGTCCTGATTACTCCACCTCAACCCAAATGGGCGGAGTTGTCGTTAGTACAACGCCAGACCTTGTCTCCTTTGGCAAAAGATTGGGATGGCATGGAAAATTACCGGCGGCGTAAATGGCTAGGCATTGCTGACCGTTTTAATAAAATGCCACCCGAAGAACAGCAACGGGTGCAACAACGTATGCGTGAATGGGCGGCGTTATCCCCGGAACAACGCGCAGCCGTGCGCGATCAGTTTCAGGAATATAAGCACCTTCCCCCAGAGAAAAAGCAAGCCGTAAAGGCTCAATGGGAAGTCTATTCAAGCTTGCCACAAGAGCAAAAACAGCGTTTGCAAGAAGAGGCCGCGTTAAGCAAACCGAGTCCTTTGCCGAAAGTTGGTAGCAAAGCCGTAATGCCCCCACCAATCACCAGCGATAACATGACGAATTTGCCTGTCACCACACCAGTTTCCACCGCAACGGCTAAATAATTTCAGAGTGAAGTAGCATCATTGATGAGCAAAAATTTAATGTCCAGCCCCCCAAGCTTGGGGCGGCGGTTGGCAAGTATGTTTTATGAAATTTTATTGTTGCTAGGGGTGCTCTCTGTCACCTTTATCCTGCCGCATATTCTACTTGGTGTTTTAGCACAACGTTCGGTGATGCCAGCGATTGTGCAATTACACTTTTTCCTTGTATTGATGGCGTATTTTTGCTGGTTTTGGCTGCATGGCGGGCAAACTTTGGCAATGCGTACATGGAAAGTGCGTATTGTTTCCGCGATTGGGCAAACCCCATTAAGCAAGCAACAAGCCGTGGTGCGCTATATCGCCGCTTGGCCTAGTATTTTGTTGTTTGGACTCGGCATTATTTGGATG
>CAZOBT010000249.1:0-3450 GCA_964578025.1 uncultured Rhodocyclaceae bacterium
CCGCGCTGCCTTTGCGGAACTGCAGGCGTTAAGGGCGACTGCGTAACTTCAGTTACTTAATTCAGACTTACTGATGTTAAATCAGCGTGTATCCGGGTGGATTTTGGCATTTGTCAACGCTTTTTAGGGGGTTGCCAACAAAGTTGGCTTCCCCCTGTGTATCCGGCCTTAAATCTTGCCAACTAAATCCAAGGATGGGGCGAGGGTGGCATCGCCTTCTTTCCACTTAGCTGGGCAAACTTCACCGGGGTGGCTGGCGACGTATTGCGCGGCTTTGACTTTGCGCAACAGTTCGCTGGCATCACGCCCAATACCACCGGCGTTAACTTCGATGATCTGAATTTTGCCAGCAGGATCGATCACAAACGTGCCACGATCTGCCAAACCGGCGGCTTCGATCATGACTTCAAAGTTACGGCTAATCACACCCGTTGGGTCGCCAATCATTGGGTATTGAATCTTGCCAATGGTTTCTGAGGTGTCGTGCCAAGCCTTGTGCGTAAAATGGGTATCGGTGGATACGGCGTAGATTTCGACCCCCAACTTTTGGAATTCGGCGTAGTTGTCGGCTAAATCACCAAGTTCGGTGGGGCAGACAAAGGTAAAGTCAGCCGGGTAGAAGAACACCACAGACCATTTACCTTTCAGATCAGCCTCCGACACAGCGACAAATTTGCCTTGGTGGAAGGCGGTGGCGTTAAAGGGTTTAACTTCGGTATTGATGAGATTGCTCATGGTGATCTCCTAAAAATCGTCTTGCAGGGCTTGCAATGACATGGGTTGTTAGCTTTGTTCAAGGCTTGTGGCTGAACACAGAAGCGATTTTAGGGAGTCAGCTTTGATAGGGCTAATTGATTTACTCTAATTTATAAATAGCAAAAAGCTATTCGTTGCTTATCACCGCGAATAGCTTTTTGCTCCTACCCAAACTGTAAAAACCGCAAACTAAGCTTTTACACCTTCAAGAAATTCTCGCGGTAGTAGCGTAATTCGTTAATGGATTCATGGATGTCAGACAGGGCGGTATGTCGTCCGGTTTTTTCTACGCCTTTGTAAATCGTGGGAGTCCAGCGTTTACAGAGTTCTTTTAGCGTACTGACATCTAAATTACGGTAATGAAACCAGTTTTCTAATACTGGCATATGCCGCGCCATAAAACGGCGATCTTGGCAGATGGAATTGCCACACATCGGTGAAGCGCGTTCGGGGACGTAAAGTTTTAAGAAGGCTAAGGATTCGGCTTCAACGGCAGCGTAATCTAAGGTGCTTTGCCGCACGCGTTCGATTAAGCCAGACCGCCCATGCGTTTTTTGATTCCACTCGTCCATCGCGGCTAAGGTCGCATCGTCTTGATGCACCGCCCATGCGGGGGATTCGGCGACGATTTCGAGGTCGGAAGTGGTCACGACCATCGCTAATTCTAAAATTCCATCACTAAAGGGGTTCAGCCCAGTCATTTCCATGTCTAACCAGACTAAATTGCTTGCACTGCGTGCCATATAATTAACCGTTAAAAGAGCAAAGGCCGCTATTTTGGCACAACTGGTGGCTGGCTTCGTTGTGGCGTACAGCACTTCAACAACACTGACCAATCAAGAGATGGAGAGAGAAATGGAAAAAAACAGGCAAAAAACTAGCGTAAAAATTTGGCAAATAGCCTTTGTTGCCTTAACCCTAGGGGGGGCAACAAGTGCGCAAGCTGATTTGAGTAATTGGCATACCGCCAATACAACGCAAGGCAAGGTCTTGCATGAAAAGCAATGCACAGCGTGTCATGCCAAGATGTATGGTGGCGATGGCAGTAAGATTTACACCCATGATGGACGGCAACTCAGCGATCGTTTAGAGCTATTACAACGAGTCGCTGCCTGTAGTGCGCAAACCAAGGCGGGCTGGTTTCCTGAAGAGGAACTGGATGTCGCCGCTTTCTTAAATCAACAGTATTACCAATTTAAAAAATAATGACGGAAAATCAATTAGTTGGCCTGGTTGTTGCTGCCCACGGGCGTGAATATCGCGTTGAAGAAGCGGATGGCACGGTGTTGCCGTGCTTTCCGCGTGGCAAAAAAAGTGAAATCGTGTGCGGCGATCGCGTGCATTACCAGCGCAGTTCCGCCGATCAAGGCGTGATTGAAAAAATCCTACCGCGCCAAAGTTTGCTATATCGCTCGAACGAACATCGGCAAAAATTGATTGCGGCTAATGTCGAACAAATTATCTTTGTCGTAGCAACTGAACCCGCATTTTCGGATGAACTGCTCAGCCGTTGTTTAATTGCCGCCGAAAGTCAAAACGTTACCCCCTTGATTGTCTTGAATAAATGCGATGTCACTGAGCGTTTAGCCGCTGCCCGCGAACGTTTGGCTTTATTTCAAAACTTGGGCTACACCGTGTTAGAACTGATTGGTAAAGACCATGCCGAGGATTTACGCCCACATTTGCAAGGTAAAACCAGCGTCTTGGTCGGGCAATCGGGGATGGGTAAATCGACGCTGATTAACGCCCTGATTCCCGAAGCCAAGGCCGCAACGCGAGAAATTTCGACCTTTTTGGATTCGGGCAAACACACCACCACCCACGCCACTTTGTATCACCTTGACAGCGCATCGGCACTGATTGACTCCCCTGGCTTACAGGCGTTTGGCTTAGGGCATTTAGCGCGTGATGAAATCGAAGCGGCCTTTGTCGAATTTCGCCCGTATTTAGGCCAATGTCGCTTCCGCGATTGCCGCCACGACCGCGAACCCGATTGCGCCATCCAAGCCGCTTTTATGGCGGGAAAAATTGATCCCCGCCGCCTCCAACATTACCGCAGCTTGGTCTATTAGCCAAATAAGCAGTTTATACGGGGTTAATCAGGCATTTTTTAATTTGGTCTATAAAAACCACCCCGTAGCTTGGAGATTGTTACATCACCGCTGCAATCCCCGCCACCGCCTCTTTGTATTTGGTCTGAGCTTGTAAATCATCCCAATTTAAGCAGCTAGAACTTGGGAGAATGGCCTCTAGTTTTTTGTTGGTCTGTTGTAGGCGGGTTTGTTCGGTGGGATGCCACTGGGTGAGGACTTCGGTGACGGCTTCGGGGGCGTTGCAGACGAGGAGCATGTCGCAACCGGCCGCCCAAGCGGTTTTGACCCGCTCTAGCATATTGCCAACAACACCCGCCCCAGCCATCGACAAATCATCAGTAAAAATCACCCCGTCAAACCCCAAATCTTGCCGTAAATAGCGTAGCCACTGCGCTGAAAAGACGGCGGTATGGCAGTCGATACATTCGTAGATCACATGTGCAGCCATCACCCCAGACAGCGCAACTTGGCGATAGGGCAAGAGGTCGTCTTGCATTTCAGCAAGGGGACGCGGGTCGATAGGGAGTTCGACGTGGGAATCGGGGATAACGTAGCCATGCCCGGGAAAATGCTTGCCACAGTTGCCCATGCCCGCCGCCGC
>CAZOBT010000250.1:0-3433 GCA_964578025.1 uncultured Rhodocyclaceae bacterium
CCTTAGAGGAGAACATTGCAAGCACAGCAAACATGGCAACCACAGCCTTATCGAACTTACCCAGCTTGCCGCCATTACGTTTAAGTTTGCCCTCGACCCTGCTCGAAGCGCGTCCCGACATTGCGGCGGCGGAACAACGAGTTGCCGCCGCCAATGCACAAATTGGCGTGGCACAAGCCGCCTTCTTCCCGGCCTTGACCTTAAGTGCGAGTGGCGGTTATCAAAATTCGCAATGGGCGCAACTTATCAGCCTGCCCACACGCTTCTGGTCACTCGGCCCCGCCTTTGCTTTACCGATTTTTGATGGTGGCTTACGCACCGCACAAAAACAACAAGCCGAAGCGGTGTATGAACAAACCGTGGCAACGTATCGCCAAACCGTGCTCACCGCCTTCCAAGAAGTCGAATCTGCCTTGCTAACCTTGCGCCTACTCGACGAAGAAAAAACCCAACAAGCCGCCGCGCTAACCGCCGCGCAAAAATTCTACGAAGTCACGCATAATCAATACGTTGCCGGAACAGTCAGTTACCTCAACGTCGCCACCGCCCAAACCGCCACCCTCACCGCCGAACGCACCCGCCTCGACCTCCACCAACGCCAGCTTTTGGCGAGTCTGAGTTTGATTAAGGCCGTGGGGGGACGGTAGGGGCAGAAGTAGGAATTACTGTTTTGAAATCTTTGGATAGCTTCTGCCATTGCTCTCCTTAGCGGCTGCGAACCCGAGCCATGATGAATTTTCAAATCAGTTTGTCTGGCGTACTTACAACTGGTGACATGCTTAGGAACAAGAGGTGGTCGTGGGGCTAATCGGTGGGCACGCTGGCGGTCGCGCTCATATTTAGCCAGAATCCAATAGAACCCAAAATTCAGACCAAATAAAAAACCCTCGTACAAACCATATTACGAGGGCTTTTTTTGATATTAGACCAAACTAGCAAGGATGGCGGTCGGGGTGGCGTTTGTCGCGTTCGATCAGGGCGTAGGCGGAATGGTTGTGGATGGATTCAAAATTTTCGGATTCGACGATATACCATTCGACACGGGTTTCAGCATTCAAACGGGCGGCAACGTCGCGCACCATGTCTTCAACGAATTTTGGATTGTCGTAAGCGCGTTCGGTGACGAATTTTTCGTCAGGACGCTTAAGCAGGCCAAACAATTCGCAAGACGCTTCTTCTTCGACCAAGCGCACAATGTCTTCGATCCACACAAATTCGGTGGTGCGCACAGTGATGGTGACGTGGGAGCGTTGGTTGTGTGCGCCACGTTCAGAAATTTTCTTCGAGCAAGGGCACAGGCTGGTCACAGGGACAACAACTTTTAAGGAAGTGCTAATGCCGCCGTGGCAAATATCACCGATCAGCGTGACATCGTAATCCATCAAACTTTGCACGCCAGAAACCGGGGCGGCTTTGTTGATGAAATAGGGGAAGCTCATCTCAATATGCCCGGTTTGCGCTTCTAAACGCTCGACCATTTCGCGCAACATGGTTGGGAAATTTTCGACCGAGATTTCTTTTTCGTGGGCATTCAAAATTTCCACGAAACGCGACATATGCGTGCCTTTAAAGTTATGTGGCAGGCCGACATACATATTGAAGGTAGCGATGGTGTGTTGCACACCACTAGTTTTGTCACTGACTTTGACGGGGTGACGAATCGACTTGATCCCCACTTTATTGATGGCTAATTGGCGCGTATCGGCGGAATTTTGCACATCAGGAATCGCGGTCGTGGTTTCTGCTGTTTGGGTTTGGGGTGCGTTCATAGCATCTCTTTACATTTATGGGGTACGCGTTGTACGTTTTTTAAGTTGATTGGGATGGTTGAGGCTGTTGGCGTAAACCGGGGTGATCTTGAATAGCACGTAAGATACCAGCCTCATCCAAGCCCACGTCAGCCAGCAAACGAGCTTGGTCGCCGTGGTCAATAAAGCGGTCGGGCAAGCCAAGGCGCAACAACGGTACGGAAACATTGGCGGTTTCCAATACCCGTGCGACTTCAGCCCCTGCGCCACCAATTAAAGCGTTCTCTTCGAGCGTGACTAACAGCGAATGGTTCCCTGCGGCGGTCAAGATCGCCTCCGCATCCACTGGCTTAATAAAGCGCATGTTGATGACAGTCGCGTTAATTTTCTCGGCAACGGCTAGGGCAGGATCAACCATGCTACCAAAAGCAAGTAACGCAACGTTTGCACCGTGGCGCAACACTTGCGCTTTACCAACGGGCAGCGTGCTTAAATCCGTGCTGGGCTGGCTACCATTGCCGCCGCCACGGGGATAACGCACCGCTGTTGGGCAATCAAGTTGGAAAGCGGTAGATAACATCTGCCGACATTCCGCCTCGTTAGCGGGAGCCATCACCACCATATTGGGAATGCAGGTTAAATACGATAAATCAAAACAGCCATGATGCGTTGCCCCATCAGCCCCAACTAAACCACCACGGTCTAAGGCAAATACCACAGGGAGATTTTGTAAGGCGACATCATGAATCAGTTGGTCATAAGCACGTTGCAAAAAGGTCGAATAAATCGCGACCACGGGCTTTAAGCCTTCACAGGCCAAGCCAGCGGCAAAGGTCACGGCATGTTGCTCGGCAATACCAACGTCAAAATAACGGGAGGGATATTCCGCTTCACGCATCGCAGGCGTAATCCCAACAAGGCGCGGATCAGCCTGTGCTTGGTCACATAACCAATCACTAAAGACTTGCGTATAGGTCAGTTTGCCGCTGCTTTTACCGCCTTGAATACCTTGGTCAGAATCAAACTTAGACACGCCGTGATACAGCACCGGGTCAGCTTCCGCCAGCTTGTAACCTTGGCCTTTTTTGGTAATTACATGCAAAAACTGAGGGCCTTTGAGTTGGCGCAGGTTTTCTAAGGTTGGGATCAAGGAATCCAGATCATGCCCATCAATCGGGCCAATGTAGTTAAAGCCAAATTCTTCAAACAAAGTGCTGGGGGTAATCATCCCCTTCATGTGCTCTTCGGCACGACGCGCCAGCTCCAACAAGGAAGGCGACACGCCCAAGACCTTTTCTGCCCCACGTCGCGCCGCGTTATAGGTACGCCCAGACAGCAAACGCGCTAAGTATTTGTTTAACGCTCCCACGGGCGGCGAAATCGACATATCGTTGTCGTTCAGAATCACCAACATATCGGCATCGGCAACTCCGGCATTGTTTAAGGCTTCAAACGCCATCCCTGCCGTCATCGCGCCATCCCCAATAATCGCAATTGCCCGACGATCTTCACCATTCAGCTTGGCAGCGATTGCCATGCCTAAGGCGGCAGAAATTGAGGTGGAGGAATGACCGACACCAAAGGTGTCGTAGTCACTTTCACAACGCTTAGGAAAGCCAGAAACGCCGCCGCTCATCCGCAAACGCGCCATCCCTTCGCGTCGCCCAGTGAGGATTTTGTGTGCA
>CAZOBT010000251.1:0-1143 GCA_964578025.1 uncultured Rhodocyclaceae bacterium
ACCTCAAAGGCAAGCGATGAACGATCTTCCCCTGACTCTCAACACGTTAATTAAAGAACATTCTTTAGCCCAATTGCTAACGGATACTGAGGCAAAAATCCGTGCACAACCGATGGATATGGACTCACGCTGGGTACTTTTTCAAGTTTTATGCCTCATGGGGCAATGGTCACGGGCATTACGCCAGTTGCCAATGGCGATTGAGGGCATAAGCTCGGGAGCGAAACAGATTGAGCTTGTGGCTGACGGCTATCGTCGCTTGATTACGGCAGAACTTGCACGGCATGAAGTATTTGGTGGCATGAGAGCACCAGAGTTTGATGGAGAGGCTAGCACTTGGATGTTGGCATTGGCAGAAGCACTCGCCCTAGAAAATCTAGGCAACCAAACTGCCGCAGATGCTCGCCGCCAAGCGGGTCTTGAAGATGCCCCGACGGTTTCTGGTCGCTGTGAGCAAGGCCAATTCACTTGGTTAGCAGACGCAGATTCACGCCTTGGCCCAGTGCTTGAAGTGCTATTTGAGGGGCGGTATTTATGGTTAGGTCTTGATCAAGTCCGCTCTTTTACCATCTTACCTCCCTCACGATTAATTGATTTGGTCTGGGCTCCTATTGCCGTCACACTATGCGCTGGGCAAATTCTGCCAGGCCATCTTCCCGCTCGTTATGTCGATTCAGAAAATGGTAGTGATGCATTACGTCTTGGACATGAAACGTTATGGCACAACCAAGGTGAAACGGCTGTCATTGGGCTTGGTCGCAAAATGTGGATGAGTGATGTGGGTGAATGGGGGATTTTTGACCTTGGTGAATGCCAATTCACACAGACGGCAAGCGAGCTAAGTCAATGAGAGAGCACAAACCTATTCCTGTACCAGGGCAACGCCCTTCTGCATTGCTCTTGCCAACGCTACTTGATCGTTTGGTTGACAATGCACCGCGCGAACAAAGCGAGACTCCCGCCGATTATGCGGTTAGCCCTAAACATATGCGAGAAATCGTGCAGCGTGATCTTGCTTGGCTACTCAATACCACGAATCTTGAAGACGAAATTGATCGTCCAACCATGCCTCATGTTGCTGCCTCAGTCATTAATTACGGAGTCCCCCCTTTTGCGGGCAAATACATGATGGAGCGCAACTGG
>CAZOBT010000251.1:1153-3433 GCA_964578025.1 uncultured Rhodocyclaceae bacterium
GCAAGACATTGAACGCATTATCCGGCAGGCCGTCATCGACTTCGAGCCACGTTTGATTCCTGAAACCCTTGAAGTGATTCCTGCGGGTAATACCAATGGAGAGGCAAGCTATAACGTCTTGTTGTTTGAAATTCATGGCTGGGTGCATATGCAGCCCTACCCAATGGAGTTCCTAGTGCAAAGCTCGCTGGATTTAGAAACCAGCCGCTTGAGCTTTATCTAATTGTTGCGAGGTTAAGCGAAACTCATGGATCCAAAACTGTTGGACTATTTCAATCGGGAACTGACCTACATGCGAGAAATGTCAGGCGAGTTCTCACGGGCGCATCCCAAAATTGCAAAACGCTTGGGCATGCAAGGCATTGAAGTCGCAGACCCCTATGTTGAGCGTCTTATTGAAGCGTTTTGTCTCTTGTCCGCCCGTGTACAGATCAAACTTGATGCGGAGTTTCCCCGCTTTACTGAGCGATTACTGGAAGTCATTTATCCCAATTACGTTGCACCAACACCCGCGATGGCTGTCGCCAAGTTTGTCCCATCAGTGAAAGAAGGCGAGCTATCACGTGGCTTTGAATTAGCGAAAGGAACAACCGTACGCACTTGTGTTCCATCCGGGGAAAAGAGTGCGGCTGAATTTCGCACTGGACAAGCCGTTACGCTATGGCCTTTACGTATTGAAGAGGTTCGGCTAACGGGTGTTCCCCCCGATATTCCCCGGCTTGAGCGGTACTTGCCCCCGCATATCCAAGTCAATGGGGCATTACGCATTCGCTTACGCACTGAGGGTAAATATACCTTTGCTGGATTGAATGGACTTGACAGCCTACCTATCTACCTTTGTGGTGAAGAACGGATTGCCACCCACCTATTTGAGCTAATTCATACCTCAAGCGTTGCTTCATTAATTGGTGTACCAGGGCATTTTGCGGATGGCAAATTACATGTTGTCTCCAAGGAAGCGATTAGCAAAGTTGGACTTACGCCAGAAGACAGTCTGCTACCGATTGCATGGAACAGTTTTCATGGTCACAACTTGCTACATGAATATTTTGCATGTCCAACACGCTTCCTTTTTTTCGCCATTAATCAGTTGAGCAAGGGACTACAGTGGATTGAAGGACAAGAGGTAGAAGTGGTTGTTTTGTTAGATAAGTCCCCGCCTAATCATCTGGCAGCCCATATTGATAAGACGCAGTTTGCCCTGTATTGCGCTCCCATCATCAATCTTTTTCCCAAACGTACTGACCGCATTGAAATTCGCCCCCAACACACTGAATTTCATCTTGTACCAGATCGTAGCCGCCCGCTTGATTATGAAGTCTATTCTGTCAGTGCCTTGTATGGTCAACGTGCGACAGACACCGAAACGCTTGAGTTTCGTCCGTTGTATCAAACACTCAATAATGATGAAGGTAATTTTGGGCGTTACTTTTCAATCCGGCGTGAAAGACGTTTGAGTTCTGATTCAACGCGCAAATATGGGACGCGTACGCCCTATATTGGTACAGAAGCCTTTATTTCTTTAGTCGATCAAAACGAAGCACCTTATCCAGAAGACATTCGTTACCTTTCTGTACAAGCGTGGGTAACAAATCGTGATCTTCCCATCCTTGCTCCACGCAACGGGATTAATGATCTCCATGTCCCGGATTCGGCACCTGTTGAAAGCTGTGGGCTGATTCGCCCTCCCTCCACACCACGCCCGCCATTGGCAGAGGGAGAAATGGCATGGCGACTGATTCGCCAATTAAATCTTAACTATGTATCACTCACCGATCTCGATGCACGTCATGGTGGGCAAGCCATTCGTGATTTATTAAAGCTCTATGTGAGTCAAGATGATACCGAGCAACAATTACAAATTGCCGGAGTTATCGGCAGTCAGCTAACCCCTGTGACGCGTCGTCTCCCCGGAACAGGCCCTCTTGTTTATGGGCGAGGGGTTAATGTGCGGCTGATTGTTGATGAAGATAATTTCTCTGGAAATAGCCCCTACCTGTTGGGACTCATTCTTGAGCGGTATGTGGCTCGCCATACGTCCATCAATGTCTTTACCGAAACCGAATTACATGCCATGCAGCGTGGCCTCATTGCTCGCTGGCCTGTACGAACGGGGGGACGTAACGCGATTTAAGGCAAATGCATGAATACTCACTCCTCACAAAACCAAAGACAACACGCCCCTTTACCCATGCTGCCCGATGCCGCTGACCGGTATAGTTTTTTTGGTCTTTTGCGTTGGCTATCCGCGCAGTACGACCAATTGCCCGAAATTGGGAC
>CAZOBT010000252.1:0-3421 GCA_964578025.1 uncultured Rhodocyclaceae bacterium
CGCCGCCTACCAAGCCCAAGCCATCCAGCTCGCCCAACAGCCACAACAATTACACGCCTTGCGTCAACGTTTACAGCAAGCCAAAACCGCTTCCCCAGTCTTCAACAGCGCACGTTTCTGCCGCCATCTGGAAGCCGGTTTATGGCAAATCCACGCACGGCGTTGCCAAGGTTTACCGCCAGCGCATTGTTATGTGGGGGCGATGGCAAGCTAACTTTGCCTAACGCACTACCCACACATGCCGCGCCACTTCGTGCTCTAAGGCCAGTTCCACTTCATCGGCAAAAATCACCGTCATGGGGCGTTGTTGTAGGACGCGCAGGGGGCGGGTTTCGCTGAGGCCGTAGGCGGTGAGTTGTTCGCGTTGTTCGGGGCTAATTTCTTCGCCAAGGGAGACCAGTTGCACTTCTTCACCGGGGCGAATGAGCGAGAGGGGGAGACTGGCTTGATGTTTGGGGTGTTGTTTGCTCATGACCAAATTGCCCGTAAAAGGAAGTTAACCACCCCGCCCAGGAAAAAGGCAAAGGGGACGATCAGGGCCACCATGCCCATTGCGGTTTTAATTCCTTGTTCCTTCACCATCATCATCAAACTGGCGAAACAAGGGACAAACAAGGTGATGGTAATCATACCCACCACGGCCTGAATCGGGCTGAGGTTAGCCGCCATCGCAAATAGCCCCGTCGCGCCAAAGTCACGGCGTAAAAAGCCCATGACAAAGGCGGCACTGGCTTCGGGGGGCAGCCCCAACCAGCCAGAGACCAAGGGTTCTCCTAGGCGAATAATCGCTGGTAAGGCTCCGCTTTTATCTAAGACGAACATTAAGAATGTCCCAATCAAAAATAGTGGGATCACTTCGAGCAAGTACCACTTTAAGCGTCCGCCAGTTTTCTTTAAGACATTACCCAAAATGGGTAAGCGCATCGGCGGCAATTCGGTGACGAGCGGGATGCGCCGTCCGGGGATTAAGCGGGCGGCTAAGAAACCCGCCAAGATCAATACACCAAACATCGCCATAGCCCAAATGAGGACGGCAGTAAAGGAAAAGCCACTTAACATCCCCAAGACCACGCCCAGTTGCGCGGAACAGGGAATCGCCAAGGCGAGCAAGAATGTGGTTAATAAACGTTCACGCGGGCTATGCAAAATCCGTGTGGTTAAGGTTGCCATCGTCACACAACCTAAGCCCAACACCATCGGCAACACTGCCCGCCCATTGAGGCCAATCGCGGCAAACACCCGGTTAGCAATCACCGATAAACGCGGCAGATAACCCGAATCTTCTAACATGCCAAAGGCAATAAAAAAGGTGGTAACAATTGGCAAAATCAAGGCCAAGGCATAGGTCATGCCCATTGTCCATAAACCATATTGCCCCACCAGCAATTCGCCTAACCACGGTATCTCGGTGGTAAAACGGCTAACCCAGCCAGTAAAAGCCGGATTCAAAATACCTTCAAATAAATCTTCTTCTAATAAACCAACCAGCGTTGTCGCGCCAAACACGCCAACGAATTGATACACCGCATACAACACGCCCAACAGAATCGGAATGCCCCACACCGGATGTACCACATATTGCCCAATCCGCTGTGCCAGCAACGGGCTGCTTGGCGCACGGCGTTCACTGACACTTTGGCTCAAGGCATCTGCTGCCATCGTGCGTTCGCGGGACAGCAACATGGGCAAATTTTTCCCAGCTTTGGTCGTGGTCGCAGCGGCTTCGTGGCGTAGGGTTTCTAGCTCTGCCAAGCCATCGCCAGCCTGTTCGGCGAGCCATTGCTCCACGGCTAAATCGCCGCCTAAGTACAAAATTGCTAAACCCCGTGCCTGCAAGCGCGGATGTGGGGCAAGGCGGTGAATTGCGGCAGTTAGGGCGGCAATCGCTTGTTCTTTTTCTGCGTCGTAATGCAAAAAAGTATCTGGCACACGGGCTTGCTGAATTTGTTGGATCAAGCTGTCAATGCCCTCGCCGCCCGTCGCAATCGTGGCCAAGACGGGAATGGCGAGTTCTTCGCTGAGTTGCTTGGTGTCAATAATGACTCCCCGCGCCGCTGCTTCGTCTTGCATGTTCAGCACCAACAACATGGGCAAGCCGAGTTCAGCCAGAATCGCAGTTAGGGTCAAGGTGCGGCGCAGGTTTTTGGCATCGCCAACTTGAATTAAGCAACGGGTGTCTTCGCGCAAAATGGCGCGCATCGTGGCACGTTCGTCATCACTGCGCGAAGGCAAGGACAACACGCCGGGGGTATCGAGCAACATCGCTTGCCGATCAAAGCGCGTACTGGCGCGGGTGACTTCTACCGTCGTCCCCGGATAGTTAGACACATTGACATACGCCCCAGTGAGGCGATGGAACAACACCGATTTCCCCACATTCGGATGTCCCACCAGCAACAGAGTTGCCCCTGCTGGCGAGGCTGAAGCGGGGGGAGGGCTGGCGGCGGAATTTGTCACGCTTGTTGTCATTGGAGTCACCATGTGGGGTGTTACGTTATTTAATGAGTGTTGTTGCATTGCTGCGCCGTACTGTCTAACCAAGCCGATGTCACCATGCCAAGCTGCTGGCGGCAAGGTTGTCGTTCTGGGTTTAACCACAGCGTAAACGGCAATAGCCCCAGCGGATTGCCTGCGCGTTTTAATAAACCGCTAGGCTCACTGGGGGCAAATAAGGCCACCACTGGGGTTTGCAGGGCGGCAAGCATAGCAGAGGGCAAGTTTAGGTTGGCACTGGGGCGATGTAGGGCAATCGTAATCAAACGCACTTGATGCTCTTTTGCCCACGCGGCTAACAAGGGCAATTCTTGTAAGCAGGGTGGGCAATCGTATCGCCAAAAATTGACTAAGGTTGGCTGTGGCGGCAAGTCAGCAAGTTGCACAAACTGCCGCCCATCACTTAATTCAAAATTTAGCGCGTGTGCATTTGGCGCGAGCAGAAAAAACAAGACCAAATTAAGAATCGTCAAATAGCGCATGATTAACTTGGCTTGTGTGTTGATAGACCAAATGGGAGATTGCCTTAGCCATGATTTCTAGCATCACAAGGTAAATTTCACCCCGCCGTAAATAAAGCGGCCTCGGCTTGGCCCCCAAATTTGCGTTACGTCGAGATTGCCGTTGCTATCCAACCATAAGAAGCCATCTTTTTTGGTTTGGCGGAAATCCAGCAGATTATCGACACCGACAAAGGTGCTCCATTGCTTACTGACTTTATATTCGCCACGGATATCAAAGACCCAGAAGGCGGGGCTTTTTGCCATTTTCGGTGTGCCATCTAAGTTGTAACGGGGATTGTTGGCATAGTTATAAAAACGCGCCAAATCCTGTGTGCCTGTCCATGTCGCCCGGAAAACGACATCCAATGGCCCTTGGTCGTAATCGAAACTGAGATACACCTTTTCTTCGGGGCGGGCAAAGGGCA
>CAZOBT010000253.1:0-3390 GCA_964578025.1 uncultured Rhodocyclaceae bacterium
GTTGAGAAGTCAGCTCCTGACAGTTGGTAGTGAATGCCTTCAAAACCTTGAATCAGCTCTAGTGAGCCTTGGGCTGATACTCGGCGGAAACGACGCGGAATCACTAATTGCGCCCAAGGTCGAGCAATCCGTCCGACTAAACGCACAATATGCACCGGAGCTTCGTCCCCTAAGCCTAAGCGCGAAGGGGGTGTTCCCTCCTTTAAGCGTTGCAGGGTTCGGCGAATTTCTAAATCAAGCTGGTTGGTATTAAGAAAGCGAATGAATGGGGTTGGTTTGGTATTGTTGTCGGTGGCAACCAATGCCTGATCGCAGGATAAATCGATTAAACGTGGTGGTAACTGACTGCCCGGAATACGGTCAGAAATACTAACCAGATGTCCCCACAATACCGTCCAGCGCATAATCAAGCGTAGATGCGCCAAACTCAAACTGTATGGACTCGCAAGTTCCAGCAACTGTGCTGCCACATACACCGTGGCACAGCAACTGGCTTGGCGATGGGGTTCTAGGGCATCATCCACTCGATTTTGGGTCACGCCTAATGATTCGGCTTGTGAATAAGCCGCATGCATTTCTATCCATAGCCCAGCTGGTAATTCGCGTCGCGCCAAAAAGTGTGCTTGTGCCACGGCTGAGGTGTAAAACAAAATGCGTTGCAACAACACCGCCATGCGGTACGGATACCAAGGCTCTTGTTTTTGGGTGTCTAATAATTCAGTCAATTGCTGATAGGCATTACCCATACGCCGATAAGCCATGACGACCAAATGAAAATATTCTTCTTCTTGTGGAATCCATGGTAATAAGCGGTCAGCAAATTGCTGGATAACCCGATCTGCCATTTCCCGTAAGGGCAAACGAATTTCTTCTAACAACAACAGATATTGATCACCTTCGGGGGGAGCTGCAAGCAGGCTATCTTGAAGATGAATAATTTGCCGTAATGAATCTAAAGGGGCTTCGTAATTGAGCTGCGCCAATAATTGCCGCCCGGTAACTAAATCAAGGCGAGACGAAAAAGCGCGGGCGGGATTGGCAAAACTCATGATGCAGAATGTCCACTAAGGGGATGGTGCAGATGAAAGTTAAGCAAGGCATGTGCTAATGCCCGACGTAAAACTTCCGGCTCAAGCGTTGGCAGCGGTGGATGTTGCTCGCGCTGTACTAAGCCCCAAACAGGCTCAGGAAAATGTGGGTCATAGCTAAAACGGGGAATCACATGCCAATGTAAATGCGGCACAACATTACCAAAGCTGGCAAGATTGATTTTGGTCGGACGTAATAAATCACGTAATACCTGTTCCACCGCAAACACCACACCCATTAAGTGCATACGCTCACTGGCAGATAAATCGCTCATTTCTTTAACATGTTTATGCCAAATGACGCGGCAGTAACCAACATAATGTTTATCGGCAATTAAAACGACACGACATACCTCGTTTTTCCACAACAACTCGCCACCGGCTTCTGTACATAAGACACAAGATTCCATTCTGTCACGCTGCCTTTTCTTGAGTAGTGGTTAGTGGAGGAAGCCCGGATTATCTAATGAATCCGGGCTGGGCGACTATAGGCGGTAAATCACTTATAACAAAACGCGCTCAATTCCACCCTGATTGGCTTTACCTAAATACGTTTGCAGCCAATTTTCTCCCAATAGGTTTTTCGCCATTTCCACCACGATGTAATCAGCTTGCACCTCGGCATCAGGTTCATAACGCGATAAACCTTGCAAACACGCCGGGCAACTGGTCAGCAATTTCACCTCGCCCGTGAAGCCATCTTGACGCAGTTTCCCTGCCACTTTTTCCACCTCTTCTTGCTTGCGGAAACGTGCTTGCGTTGCAATGTCGGGGCGGGTTGCGGCAAACGTACCAGACTCGCCACAGCAGCGATCTGACAGCGGCACATTTTTGCCCAACAATTCGCTGGCAACTTTTAAGGGCTGATAGGTCTTCATCGGGCTATGGCAAGGATCGTGATACATATAGCGCGTACCTTGCGCTCCATCCAACTTCACGCCCTTTTCCAAAAGATATTCATGAATATCCAAGAGGCGGCAACCGGGGAAGATTTTTTCAAACTGGTATTTTTGCAGTTGATCCATACACGTCCCACAAGAGACGATCACCGTTTTAATATCCAGATAGTTCAAGGTATTGGCAACACGGTGGAATAAGACGCGGTTATCCGTGGTGATCTTTTGCCCCTTGTCATCATCCCCCGCCGAGGTTTGTGGATAGCCGCAGCACAGATAGCCGGGAGGCAGTACTGTCGTCGCGCCAATTTCAAACAACATTGCCTGTGTTGCCAAGCCGACTTGCGAGAACAAACGCTCTGAACCACAACCGGGGAAATAGAATACTGAATCAGACTCTTCCGTGGTCTTGTGTGGGTTACGGATCACTGGAATCACGGTGTTATCTTCAATATCTAACAAGGCACGCGAAGTCCGTTTCGGTACGTTCTTTGGCATGGGCTTGTTGATAAAGTGAATGACTTGTTCCTTCAACGGAGCTTTGCCCAAGGTCGCGGGCGGGTGTTGCAGTTGATCTTGGATCAAGCCAAACGATTTCGCGGTTTTATGCGCAAAGCGTTGCGCTTTGTAGGCCCATTCGATCATGCCTTTGCGCATGATCTTGATCGTTGCTGGGTCTTTTAAGGTCAAAAAGGCCATTGCTGCTGCTTTGGTCGGGCTAAATTTGGCTTGGCCTTGTTTGCGCAAGAAGTTACGCATCGCCACGGTGACATCACCAAAATCAATATCGACCGGGCAAGGTTTCACGCAACGATGGCACACCGTGCAATGGTCGGCGACATCGTTAAATTCATCAAAATGCTGCAAGCTAATACCGCGCCGGGTTTGCTCTTCATACAAGAAGGCTTCGATCAGCAAGGACGTTGCCAGAATCTTATTGCGTGGGCTGTATAGCAAATTGGCACGCGGCACATGCGTGGTACACACCGGTTTGCACTTACCGCAACGTAGACAATCTTTGACCATATTGGAAATCGTGCCAATTTCGGATTGCTCCATAATCAGCGATTCCGTACCAAGCAAGCTAAAGGATGGCGTATAGGCATTGCGTAAATCGCCGCCATCCATCAATTTGCCTTTGTTGAAACGGCCTTCGGGGTCAACCTTGGCTTTGTACTCGCGGAAGGGGCGAATTTCTGCCTCAGACAAAAATTCTAGTTTGGTAATACCAATGCCATGTTCGCCAGAGATCACCCCATCCAAGGAACGCGCCAATTCCATGATGCGTTCCACCGCACGATAGGCGGTTTGCAGCATTTCATAGTTATCGGAGTTCACCGGAATGTTGGTGTGAACGTTGCCATCCCCGGCGTGCATATGCAGAGCCACAAACACCCGCCCCCGTA
>CAZOBT010000254.1:0-3381 GCA_964578025.1 uncultured Rhodocyclaceae bacterium
CTGTATAGGTTGTTTACCTTTGGTAGGTTCACTCATTAGTAAACCGTCTCTCAAAGTGATAGACGGCTGTTGTTGAAAACTGGGGGGGGTAAGGGTTGTTGGTCTTAAATTTGCTGTCGTGTTTTGTGTGATTAGCTGCTCTGATTTTTGATCAGAAAAGGTGTTATTAGTGACATGGTCACTGTCACAAGTTTCTTTTGTACTAATAGTTTCTGGGACTAACTTAAGTAGTCGTAATGCCTTGTCTTCCAGCCATATACGCGATACCGAGTATTGTCCATAGGTGGACTTGCCCCAACATCTAGATTGCTCTCTACGGATATAGCCTAGTGTCACAAGGTCTGCTAATGCACGATATAACGTTGGCTGACTACCCAACATAGCCTCTGCACATAGAGTTTCTCTGCTTGCAAAAATTGGTTCTGTGGGGTTGCGGAGATTAAAGAATGCCAGTATTCCATAGAGAGCCTGACGCGATGTTCTTGTTAGGTCTTGGCAGTTGCGTGGATTAAGTGCTTCTGCCCGTGCCTGAATGAGCTGGGCAGGAAGAAACCTAGCCTTTGGGCCTATTTTATAAATGGGTTTATGCTGATTATCGTTAACAGAAGAGTGGTCAGTGGTCATAAGACTGCTCGCAGACAAATTTCCCCCTATCGGATTAACCCAAATAGGGATGGCAAGGCTGAGTTAGTGCTAGGTAAGGCTATTAAGCTGCTGTTTAACGGTAGTTTTTTCTAGCAATAATTACTTACTGATTAGAAGTCGCTTTTTGCCTTATAAACTCAGCAATTGCTTGGAAAATTTCGTCAGCATTGATTGATTCAGCAAAGTCTAAACGGATGGAATTTGTACCTGTGCGTAAGGCTTTGCAGTATGTAAGTTTCCCTTGGCGGATCACCATTGATTCTGGACGTTTAGCTCTTTGGGGGCGAGTGGATGCCTGACGTACTGCTTCGCCTTGTCCAACTCCTTCTGATGCAATTTTCTGTATTGCTTCAACAACAGCTTCTGTGTTGCCACGTCGAGCTAATTTAGCAAGTGAGTGGATCGCTTTTGCCCCAAATTTCTCTGGTTCTTGAGCAATAATATCAATCGCTGGTGCTGGCATGGCATCAAAAGTCATCAGCATACTGATATAGGGTTGTTTAACCCCCGCTTCAGCGGCGAGTTGCATTTGGCTATAGCCAGTTTTGGCCATTCGAGCCTTAAAACCAAGGTATTTTTCGTAGTCGGTAAGAGTTGGGGCAAGTAAATTGCTATAAAACGCTGTGCGATCGGTTTCGTCATCCGTTAGCTCTAAGACCGTAATATCAATTTCGTGGCGTTTTAGGTCGCGATAGGCTGCAACACGGTTGTTACCCGAAATAATTTCATAACCACCTTCTGGGCGCGCACGCACAGTGACCGGGTGTGCAAGTGGGTTGTTTGCAAGGTTGTCACGTAATTCGTTGTATTGCTCAGTAGTGAGCTTACGGCGGCGACCCGGTACTTCATGGAGCTCATCTAAATTGGCTTTGTGTCGAGGCTGGTTTTCTAAGGCCGCTGTTAATGCAGCTTCTGCTTCCACAAGTTTTGCTCTTGCATGGATAAGTTCTGTACTTTCACCACCGAGTTTCAAGCGTTCTACTTCAGCCTCTGCGGCTTCTGCGCGTGCAAGTGCATCTGCCAACTTCCCGGAGAAGATAGCTAATTGTCCAGGCCCTGTACGAGCCTCTTCTGGACGATCAGGTAATTTACGTTGCTGTACATTACTAGCAGCCCGCGCCTGCATTGCTGCTAATAGGTCAGTATTTTTTAATTGCATGTCTTTAGAACCAGCCATCACTTACTCCTGTTCCGAATACCAACTACGGACAAATTTGTTATCAACAATTGTTACGAATTCATCGTAAGCATCTCGGATACGGGAGTATGTTTTTGCTCCACCTTCCCATTTGGAAACATCGTAAACCGTGCCAAATGCTGTAGCAGTTGTACCAATCACTGAGGAAAAGGGGATTTCAACTGGTAATACTTTAGAGGTATAGGTCGAAACAATCCATTCACGTACAACAGAAGCTGAAACATCTTGGCTATTTACTGCGGATAAGAGAATGTTTACGAAGTCAAATTCTTTAACAAAATTTCGTGCCTCAAATGAAGTTGCCAAGTCAGAGAACAAATTCCAGTACTGTGCCGCAGAGGCAAAATCAAGACTTTTTGGTGGCAAGGGCATAATCATTCCATCCGCTGCCATTAGGGCATTGATGGTGAGGTAACTGAGGCTTGGTGGAGTGTCCAAAATAATCGCATCGTATTCTTTGGCAAGGTCTTGAATTGCGGGTGCGAGAATGTTCCAGAAAGGATAGCCAGGATATTCAGCGACCTTATGGGGAATGGCAAACTCGGCTGAGAACAAGACTGGAGCGCCTGGTATCAGGTCTAAACCATCCCAGTAGGTTTTTTGGATTGCGTAACGTAAGTCTGTTTGTTCTTCATAAATCAGAGGCATTACAGTTGCATCATTTCCAACCTCAGCAGAGGGAAGTAGGCCACAAAGTGAAGATAGCGAAGCTTGTGGATCAAGGTCGATAATCAATACTCTTCGGCCACGTAGGGTCAGTCCTTGGGCAAGGCTCATAGCGGTTGTTGTTTTGGTCGATCCCCCCTTGAAATTGCTAACAACAACACATTTACCTAGTTTGTTTGGTGGTCGCGGTTGAATGCGGCCTTCAGCTTTTACCCATGCTCGTGTTTCTGCAAGGCTGAAAATGCGCCCTCGTCCGACCCCTTGGGGGATACCAGCAGGTAGTTCCCCCTTATTGATAAGGTAATGAATACGGGTTCGGTCAATTCCACATAACTGTGCTAACTGAGTCGTAGTGTGCTCAGGAGGATTTTTTCGTGGATGTGGTTTGAGCATTGATTCACGAACAAGGGCAAGCATGTCATCAGAGATCGATGCTAATTCAATGAGTTGGGCTGGCCCAACTTTTGCCTCTAGAGACTTTAGTTTTACGTCATTAGTTAGTTGAGACATAAAGCTCCCAAGTGTTTTAGATTGCAATAACAACCACACCCGTAGACCGTATTAAAATTCAACGGCTGTGAAATAAATTATGGAAGTGTGAAGAATAGCACTCTAGTTTCGATATGAACAAGTCCCATTGATTAAATCCTTTTAATTTTGGAGTCTTGTTTATCGGAAAACCACCATAATTTGAATGTTTATCTTATTGATATTAAATGAATTTTTTTGTTTATACCTATTGTTGATAAGTTGTGTTTTTTTGGCATAAACCCTGATATGTTTTTATGTTTATTGCATTTTCTGCTGTTTATTAAAGTAGAACATCCCCTTCCCAAACGGAAAGGGGATGCAGTTTTAACTACCTACTTGTG
>CAZOBT010000255.1:0-3378 GCA_964578025.1 uncultured Rhodocyclaceae bacterium
ATGTAGATTCCTGAAAAACGAGTACTCCGGCCGGGTACTCGTTTTTCTTTGCTTGCTTTTATATGTCGATATAACTAGAATTGTCGACATGAATGCTAATTACAGCCGTGCCATTCCGAGTGAATGGCAAACTCTTTCCCGTGTGTTTACCGCGCTTGGTGACGAGCATCGGCAGCGGATTGTTTTGCTGTTTGAACCGGGGGAAGAATTGAACGTGGGGCAGATAGCCGAAGCCTCTACCCTTGCCCGCTCAACCGTTTCGCATCATCTGAAAGTCTTGCGCGAAGCGAAAGTGTTGGCAGCACGGAAACAGGGCAAAGAAGTCTGGTATTGGGTGAATTTAGATTTTCTTAATACGGCTTTTGCTAACGTGCTTAACTACGTGCAAATGCAATTACAACAAGCGGCAGACAATGAATTGCCGCCAAATCAACACCACTAAAAGGAGACAAACTTGATGAAGAGCCTAATCATCGTCGCCCTACGTGCCTTAATGCGGCTGCTGTTCCGCGTTGAAGTGCGCGGGAGTTTTGCCAATATCCCGCCAGAACGTTTGCTGGTCGTTGCTAACCATGAATCCTTTTTAGATGGTTTGTTGCTTGGCTTGTTTTTGCCGTTTAACCCGGTGTTTGTGATCCATACTGGGGTAGTAAAGAATCCGATGTTCCGCCTGATTTTGTCGATGAGCGAATATCTCACCGTCGAACCCGCCAACCCAATGGCGATGAAACAGGTGATTCGTTTGTTAGAAGCGGGGCGCACGGTGGTGATTTTCCCCGAAGGGCGGATTACGACCACGGGAAGCTTGATGAAAGTCTATGAAGGCCCAGCCTTTGTGGCGGCGAAGACAGGGGCAACGGTATTACCGATTCGCTTACATGGCACCACCCGCACCTATTTTTCGCGCATGGGTGGCGCGTATCCACGCCAGCTTTTCCCCAAAATTACCTTGAGCATTCTCCCAGCACGACCTTTCCCCATGCCCGAAGGCGAAAATGCGCATCAACGGCGGCATCGTGCCGGGGAGGCATTGCGGCGTTTGATGCAAGAAATGGTGTTTAGCACTGAACCGAGCCAAACCCTGCCCGAGGCGTTATTGCACACGATTCAAACGCATGGGCGGGGGCGACGCTTGTTTGAGGACATGAAGCAAACGCCTTATACCTATAATGACTTATTAAAAATGAGTCTAATTCTGGGAAAGCACGCCACACATGGCCTAGCGGCTGATTCTAACGTTGGTCTATTACTGCCGAATGTCGTGCCAACCCTAGGTTTGGTCTTTGGGATTAACTTTTTCCGCTGCACCCCAGCCATGTTGAACTACACCGCAGGCAGTGAGGCGATGCAAGCGGCGTGTACAGCAGCACAGATTCAGCGGGTGATTACCTCGCGGGCGTTTGTCGAACAAGGCAAGCTCACTGACAAATTAGCCGCGCTACAGGGCGTGGAAATCGTGTATTTGGAAGACATCCGTGCCCAAATTAGCTTGGCTGACAAATTGTGGTTGATGTTATGGGCCTTGCCTTTCCCGCGCCAAGTCATCCAGAAACAAGACCCCGAAGCCCCTGCCGTGGTGCTGTTTACTTCGGGGTCGGAAGGCAAGCCCAAGGGCGTGGTGCTATCGCATCGTGCTTTGTTGGCTAACGTGGCGCAGATTCGAGCCATCGTTGATTTTTCAGTCGATGACAAAATGCTTAACGCCCTGCCGCTATTCCATTCTTTTGGTTTAACGGGCGGTGGTTTATTGCCTGTGTTGTCGGGCTTCCATTTGTTTCTCTACCCCTCGCCCTTGCATTACCGGGTGATTCCCGAATTGGCCTATGACCGGGGCTGTACGATTTTACTGGGTACAAGCACCTTCCTTGGCAACTATGCCAAATTCGCGCATCCCTATGATTTCTATCGCTTACGTTATGTGATTGCTGGGGCAGAAAAGCTGTCGGAAGCCGTGCGTAATACGTGGTTTGAAAAATTTGGGCTACGCATTTTTGAAGGTTATGGCGCGACCGAAACCGCACCGGTGTTGGCGGTTAACACGCCGATGGCCTATTGCAAAGGCACGGTGGGGCAGCTTTTGCCGGGGGTGGAAGCCAAATTACTGCCCGTCCCCGGTATCAATCAAGGCGGAATTTTGCATGTGCGTGGTGCGAATGTGATGTCTGGCTACTTACGCAGCGACGCGCCCGGTGTCCTAGAAAAGCCCAGTTCCGAAGTCGGAGCGGGTTGGTATAACACCGGTGATGTAGTGGACATTGATGCCGATGGGTTTGTGCACATTGTCGGGCGAGTCAAACGCTTTGCCAAACTCGCTGGCGAAATGATTTCCCTCGAAGTCGTTGAAAAACTGGCGATTGCCGCCGCGCCCAAAGCGCATCATGCCGTGAGTACGCAGCCCGACGCGAGCAAAGGCGAAGCCCTTGTCTTATTTACGACCGACCCAGAGTTAAAACGCGAAGCCTTATTGAACCAAGCCCGCGCCCAAGGTGTCCCTGAATTAGCCGTACCACGCAAAATTGTCATGGTGGAAGCGTTACCATTGTTAGGCACAGGCAAAACTGACTACGTGACCTTAAAAGCGTGGGCGGAGGCTGCTTAGGTTGCAGGACTAACTTTCAGAGGGGAAATCATGGAATCGCGGGCGCAATCGTACATTCGCTTAATGCGCATGGATAAACCAATCGGGACGCTGTTATTGCTGTGGCCGACCTTGTGGGCGTTGTGGTTTGCCAGCTCAGGGAGGCCGAATTTAACGGTGTTACTGGTCTTGGTGGTGGGGACGTTTTTAATGCGTTCGGCGGGGTGTGTGATTAACGATATTGCTGACCGCAAGATTGATCCCCATGTGGCGCGTACCAAAGACCGCCCCCTTGCGGCTGGGCGGGTAAGCGTCAGTGAAGCCTTGGGGCTGTTTAGCTTTTTGGTTTTGCTCTCGTTTATTTTGGTGTTGCTGCTTGGCAATTACTTGGTGATTTGGTTGTCGATTCCGGCTTTATTCCTTGCGGCGAGTTACCCGTTTACCAAACGCTTTTTTGCCATCCCCCAAGCCTATTTAGGCATTGCCTTTGGCTTTGGTATTCCGATCGCCTATGCCGCACAACAAGGGCAAGTGCCAATGGAAGCTTGGTTGCTATTGTTGGCTAATATCTTTTGGGCGGTGGCTTACGACACTGAATATGCGATGGTCGACCGTGCCGATGATTTGAAAATTGGCATTAAAACCTCTGCCATCACCTTTGGTCAGGCCGATATTGCCGCGATCATGCTGTGTTACGCCGCGACCTTGAGCATTTTGGCGTGGGTGGGTTGGCAACATGCCTTAGCGTGGCCTTACTTCGCCGGAATGGCTGCCGCTACGGTGATCGCGCTGTATCACCA
>CAZOBT010000256.1:0-3377 GCA_964578025.1 uncultured Rhodocyclaceae bacterium
ATGAAGTTTAAGGCCTCAACCATTGCATTCATCTCTTCACCATTACCGCCACGCCGCACCATACCAAGGCGTAAACGTTGGATGGTATTGGTATTCGGCACACCTTGCGCCAAGGCATAAATC
The DNA here is from genome assembly GCA_964578025.1 of uncultured Rhodocyclaceae bacterium. Classification (GTDB taxonomy): domain Bacteria; phylum Pseudomonadota; class Gammaproteobacteria; order Burkholderiales; family Rhodocyclaceae; genus CAZOBT01. The sequence continues at coordinate 124 of CAZOBT010000256.1, forward strand.
CGCGCTACGTCGATAAACAAGCGCGAGCCATATTTTTTCAGATCAATCTTACCGGGATGGCCTTCTTCTAAATCGGTGAGGAAGTCACGAATCTTGCCTAAGGGCGGTTCGACATCCAACGCGTTCTTTGCCATAGCGCGTAAGAATAAAGGATTCGTTGTGGTGAGCTTCATCAAATGCCGTCGTAAGGCTTCCGCTAACTGTGTTTTGCCGAATAATGGGCGGAAATCGAAGAAGATCGTGGCATTAAGTAGCGCGTCAGGAATGGGTTGATGTACCCATGTCAGGAATTGAGTTTGCCATTCGCCTAAGGTCAAACACCATTGTGGATTGCTTGCCATGATATTGCCCTTACACAAGGGGAAACCACAGCGATCTAAATCTTCATTCACCGCACGAGCAAAGGTCAGGAAACGTTGCTTGAGCACCGCTGCATCTTCGCCTTCGGGGGCAACAAAAATAATGCCGTTATCTTGGTCGGTGCTAAAGGTTTGCTCATCACGCCCTTCTGAGCCAAAGGCTAACCAGCACCATTCAATCCCCGTAAAGTCATGCTGTCGCAGATTTTGTTCAAGAATGCGCCGGGTTAAAGCATCGTTTAAGGCAGAAATAAATTGCGTCAGTTGTTCTGCCCCGACCCCTTGCGCCAACATATTGAAGGCTAATTGGCGGACATCGGCGGCACATTGTTTCAGGCTGTCCACATCTTCAGCGGTTTCAATCGCTTGGCGAATTTGGCGTAAGCCTAAACGTTGCAAGGTGAATAAATCACGTTCCGACACTACGCCTTTCAGGCGTTCATTGCCATCGACCACCAAGACATGGCGCACCCCATGCGTTGCCATCGCCAATACAGCATCATAGGCGGTAGCATGTTCATCTAAGGTGCTGCGCACAGCAGACATGACTTGCTGGATCGGCGCAGTTTGCGGAATATTCGACAAAATTACCCGATCCAGTAAGTCGGAACGGGTAAACATACCCAAGGGCTTTTTGTCAGGATCAACAATCACTAATGAGCCAACCCGCGCTTTTGACATGGCTTCTAAGGCTTGGCGCAGTGGCATTTCTGGCGGTACAACTAAAGGTTCTTGCCCGGCAATCACCGCAATCAGTGGTGAATTTAGGGTTTGCTGTTCGGAAGCGCGTTGCGCAAATTGCACTTGCAGTTGCTGCCGTGACTGATGCAACAAGCTGGCAATGTATTGGGTGCAGAAAAGATTAAATTCACGACTCATTTGCATAAGTTGTAATAAATCTTCGGTGCTCAATTCAAAGCAAGAGACATCTTCTAGCGCGGTATAAACATTGGTAGAAGGCCGTTCTGCTGTTGCCGCACCAATTGGGAAACACTCGCCGGGGCTATGGGTCAGCACAGAATACTCCGTGACCGCCACCTCTCCCGCTTGCCGTGCTTGTACTGTGCCGCGCTCTACAATGCGGAAGGTGCGCACAATACCCATTTCAGGGCTAAGAATCTCAGTGCCTTTCGCATAAAAGGCAACTTTGACTTTATCCGCAAGGAATGCCAACGCATCCGCTTTCATACGGTCAAACGGTGGAAAGCGTTTCAGAAAGGTGCTGGTAATGCTGGCAATCCTGTCTTTACCACGCTCGCGTAATTCACAGCCTAAATCCGCCATAATCTTCTCGTTCATATGTTCTCCCTAGGTAAATCAGCCAATAAATCAAAAACAAAATCAAAATAAGTTAAGTGATGCCTACCTTCTGTTGCTGTACTAACCGTTGTTATTGTTGTTGTTATTATTGTTATTGTTGTTGCTATAACTCACCTCACCACCCCCCTTTTTGCGCTGAGGCGGCATGTCGGCAAAGCTTGGGGGGATGCCGGGCAAGGTCAGGAGCAAACCTGCCGTGCCTAAGAAAAGCGGCAGTCCATTTTTTGTCCATTCGTTTGGGTTCAATACCGACAACTTGCGGCTATCACACCATAAAACTCGCGTTTCCTGCACGTCAGCCGGTACGGCAAAACTGCGCACCACGGGCGGCAGTGGCAAACCACTGGGTTGGCGCGTAAAGCAATCAATTTTGCCGTGTTGATAAATCACATAACGTTGTTTGGCGCGGGGGTCGGCGGCGAGCCATTGCACTAAGGCACTTTCAATTTGAGTACGTGCAGACCCATCGGGGAGGCGCAAGGCATTAAGGAAATTTTCCACCGTGCACGCGGTACGTTCCAGATCAAGTGGGTTCATGGCGGTGGCGATCCTTAGCGGTTGACCCTTGAGGGGTGACGTAAAAAAATTCAAAATTTTGAAAGGGCAGGTTAATCGCTTGGATGTGATAGAAGGCGTTATTTTTTTGCTTTTGGTAATGGTAGTCGCGCAAATACTGCGTCGTCACCAACACATTATTTTTGACTCCCCGCTGAAAATGCCCCTGATGCAAAGCCAGCAAACTGCCCAAATCAAACATCACATAGTCATCACCCAAGCGCGTACTGGGCGCAAGTGTCTGGTAAAAGGCTTGATAACTAAAAATGTGTTCCTGCTTCGCCCGTTGTTCATCACCATAAACAATCGGCGTATCGCGCAAGAGCTGGATGTACAAGGTATTACGCACCACCTCATCACAGGCAACGCTAAAAATATCGCGCCGAATATGTAGCCATACCGCATCACCAGGGCTGAGGGTGTAATAGCGTTGCTCTTGCTGACGTAATTGCGAGACCAAATGAATCAACTCGCCATCTAAGTCCAGTACATAGGCTTTATCGCTATATAAAGACTGCAAGACCAAATCTGCCGCAATCAGTGCCTCTAGTGTATTTTTGTCTGCATACAAATCATTGGGCAAGACAATCGCGGCAGGAGGCGTAAGTTTGGGGAGAGTGCTTTGTGGGTTGTGAGCAGCGGCGACTAACACCGTTGGATGTATTTGCCCGGCGTACCAATGCGCATACTGGGCTTGGTACTCGGTGGTATCAGGGGGATAAGAAACTGGGTTGTCGGCATACAACTGCTGTTGTAATGCACAGGTATAGGAACGGTATGCACCTTCGGTAGAGGGTTTGGCAGCTTGGCGTTCCTGATATTTGACGACGGGGCAACCGGTATGGCAACGCGCCAATTGTGCGCACGTTTGGCAACTCGGGGCAAAACCGCTGGCTTGGTGTTGGGCGCGAATTTTTGCTGCACCGGTGTCTAAAATCGTCAGAATTTTATCTTGGTAAACATTGCCATAGCGAAATTCGGCAATCCCCTGCCCACGCACACAGGAATAGACCTCGCCAT
>CAZOBT010000257.1:0-2182 GCA_964578025.1 uncultured Rhodocyclaceae bacterium
AGCTTGCGTCGAGTGTCTTGGTTAAGCTTGCCCTCGCGGGTCAGGATATGCAGCTCTTTGAGGAGTTCAAGCGATTGTTCGGGGCGAATTTCGGGGATTAGCGAGGTGTTTTGTGTTGGCTTTGTGCGTGTATTGCTTGGTGTATTCATACCTGTGCCACCTCTTACTTTTTGCCGGTTACGGGGCAAATGCCTAATTTGGCTAAACCTTCTAAGCCAAGGCTTTCCATGGTGCGAATATTGCGCTCATAGATTTCATCGGGGTTGTCTAGCCCTGCGACGGCGCGTTCTAAACTGGCTTCGCGGATCAGGTGGATGGTCGGGTAGGGCGAACGATTGGTGTAGTTGCCCAAGTCATCAAATTCGGTATCGGCAAATTGGAAGTAGGGGTGGAAGCTTGCCACTTGAATGACCCCATCTAATTCCTGCTCTTCAACCGCTTCTTCAGCAATGCCAACCACCGCATTAAAGTCTTCAAAATCCGCTAACAAGCTGGGATGTACCAGCAAAGTGGTATCAACGATCTCAGGATCAGTCGCAGCGAGAAAACCTAATTCACGGTCGAAATCTTCGAGAAAGGCATCGACATGGCGGGCGGTGCTAATCACGATGCGGACTTGATTTTTGACATAAACCGACTTGGCAAATGGGCACAAATTTAGGCCAATCACGGCCTTTTCTAACCACTCACGGGTACGGGCTAAAACGGTTTCTTGGTCGATGCTAGATAAATCGCTCATGCGGGACTCCTTCAGAAGCCCGCCATTGTGCCGTAAGCTGGGAAACTTAAGTAAGTTTGAATTACTGTTTTGAAATCTTTGGATAGCTTCTGCCATTGCTCTCCTTAGCGGTCGCGAACCTGAGCCATGATGAATTTTCAAATCAGTTTGTCTGGCGTACTTACACCTCCACCAAGCCACTGCGTACCGCCAGTAAGGCCAGTTCGGCTTGGTTAGTGAGATTGAGCTTTTGCTTAATATGGTACAGATGCGTGCCCACGGTGCTGGGGCTGAGGTGGTGGCTGGTGGCAATGTCCTGTACCGATTTGCCTTGTGCCAGTTGCAAAAACACCGCAAATTCGCGTTCGCTTAAACAATCCACCGGGTCGTTACTCATGCCCAAGCTGGCAAGGGCAAGTTGCGGAGCGAGACTGGCATCTAAGTAACGTTGCCCTTGCGCCACAGCAGCAATCGCTTTGATTAACTCCCCCGGTTCAGCCCCTTTGCGCAAATAGCCCAAGGCTCCTTGTTTTAAAGCACGGGCGGGAATTTGTTGATCTTCATGTGCAGACAGCATTAACACCTTAGCCTTGGGGTAACGCGCCAACAGCCGCGCTAACGCGCCAAAACCGCCAATGCCCGGCATGGACACATCCATGACTAACGCATCCGGTTCACGTCCGGCGTTATTGGTATTGAGTTGGGTAGCGGTTTGATACAGCTCCAACACCGCTTCGCCATTCGCCGCTTCGCCGACAATTTCCGCGCCCACACTTTCGAGTAATAAGCGAAAACCAAAACGCACGATGGCGTGATCGTCTGCCAATAACAGGCGCAAGCCATTTAATTGCGGATAGGACATGCGGCCTTCTCCCAAGGTGAAAACGCGGCTGGATCGCCGCTTGGTCGCGCCGTCGCCGCAGGCATGACTGGCCACGGGAGCTGCGCGGTGACACAACAACCTTGCCCAAGGTGCTGAAAATGGCTCAAACCACTCAAACCGCTCAGGCCGCTCAAACCGTTATGTAGGTGTAATTCGCCCTGCCATTCCGCCACCCGCTCTTGCATTCCACGCAAACCAAAGCCACGGTGCAAGGTGGCAGGGCGATACCCTTGCCCGTTATCGGCAATTTGCAACTGCAAGCCGCTGGGCGTGTTGCGCAAACACACAGTGACTTGCGTCGCCGCCGCATGACGGGCGACATTGGTCAGGCTTTCTTGCAGCAAACGCAAGACGCAATGTTGATACGCAGGTGGCAGTTCGGCGGGGCAGGGGTCAAGCTGGGTGTGTATGGCAATGCTTGGATGCAAATTTTGCCAATCGTGGCATTGCTGCTGCACGCGCTGGTGTAAGGCGGGGAGCTGACTGGGTTCGCGTAAGCGTTGCAAAATCCCACGCACGCCTTGCTGCATTTGCGCCGTCATCGCCAATATGGCTTGCGCACTGCCATGAAATTGCCCAAT
>CAZOBT010000257.1:2282-3354 GCA_964578025.1 uncultured Rhodocyclaceae bacterium
GCGGTAATGCCTTGTCCCAATTCATCATGCAGCTCTCGCGCCAGTTGTTGCCGTTCGTTTTCTAAACGTTGGTTTAAGCAGGCGGCGAAATATTGCTCTGCTTCTAAAGCCGATAACGGGGCAAGCGTCTTGCCTAGGGCAAAGCGTAAACCTAGCCCTAAGACCAAGAGCAGCAAGCTTGCCCAGCCTAAAGACCAAATTAAAGCGTCCCACGCATCCAACACCGCCCGCGAGGCATCGGGGACAAGGCGAATTTGCCATGTCCCAATGGTGAGTTCTTGTGGTGATAAATCAGGACTAAACCACGCGGCAAACCAAGCCGGGGCATCACGTCCAGCTTTGTAGGGTGACGGCGGTGAACGGTAAGTTAGCTCGCCCTGTGCGGTGCGAATCTCTAAGACATTAGCGCGTAAACGCCCCACCGCTTGCAGTTGCCCGATCAAGGTTGCTGGGGCGATGTGGGTGGCGTTTTGGCTAAACATCGCTAACCATTGCCCCGCCACGCGGCTGGCGGCTGCAACTTCTTCGCGGATTGCTTGTTTCGTGCCATAGCTCCACACCAAGGCGGCGCAACACAATAACAAGCTAGTGAGACCAAGCACTAACACGGTGACCCGGCGGCGCAAACCACCCCCCGCCTGCGGCGTAGAAAAATTCATCATGAACGCTCCAAACGGTAAAGCCACTGGAATTGGCAATTTGCGCTTGCAGTAAATCCCCTTGCCGACTCAAGGTAATGCGGATTTGCACCAAGCCTTGCCAACCACGCATCGCGGCAGTGCTGGGGTAATCCGTTTGTTGGCTTAATCGCTCGCTTAATACCCGAGCATACAGTTTGCCCAACGCGGGTTCGGCAATCTCTTTCACGGCGGGGGCAAGCGGTGGTACAGCAGGTGGCGCAGTATTTGAGGTGGCGACGGAAGAGGCAAGCGCGAGCGCAGGCGTAGAGGGAGCGGGCGTTACAGGCGTTGCTGTGCTTGTTGTCGTTGTTGGCAGAGCCAAGGGGCTGGGATTATTTTTGGCATGTTTTGCCAGTTTCATGAGGGAAAGCACGCCCGTAGCGCGTAATTGT
>CAZOBT010000258.1:0-3035 GCA_964578025.1 uncultured Rhodocyclaceae bacterium
GGTATGGTCGCCATTCGTCCAGAAATTCGGCACATGGTGAAATTTGCACAAATTAATTTACTTGCACCAGAATGGCCAATCTCTGTACCAATCGACGTGATATTCTGTCGCAATGTGATGATTTACTTTGACAAAAAAACGCAATACAACATTTTGTCGCGTTTTGTCCCGTTGTTGCATCCAGAAGCCTTATTATTTGCAGGACATTCAGAAAGCTTCTTTCATGCCTCCGATATTTTCCGTTCAATCGGGCGCACCGTATATGTTTTAAATACGAGAACCGACGATAATGACCAAACGGTTTAATGGCTCTTATGAAGAACATTTAGCGACCACAATTTATTATGATCGCCATTTTTCTCTACAAGCGTCAAAGATATTACCTGGCGAATACTTTGTAACTAATACCAATATGGTATTAGTCACGGTGCTGGGGTCTTGCGTTGCCGCTTGTATTCGTGACACAGAAAATAACATTGGTGGAATGAATCACTTCATGTTACCTGACGATGGTGGGCGACACTCACTTGGACATGCTGCCCGTTATGGTGCTTACGCCATGGAGATTCTAATTAACCATTTACTCAAACTTGGAGCGCAACGACACCGTTTAGAGGCAAAAGTATTTGGCGGTGGTGCTGTCTTGGAAGGATCAAATGGTAATGTCGGGGTACGTAATGCCGAATTTGTACTCAATTTCTTGCAAACTGAACGTATTCCAATCATTGCTAAAGATTTATTAGACTCTCACCCACGTAAAGTTTATTTCTTTCCTCAAACAGGTAAAGTGCTTTTAAAACGCTTACATCAGGTACATAACGAAACTTTATTGAAGCGTGAGAGACATTACAAAGCGTGGATTAGTAATATTCCAATTGCTGGCGATATTGAATTGTTTTCCTAGCCGTTGAATTGCGTTTTTCTATTTTTCTTACTGCCATCTAGTTATTTTTTGAAGTATGTAATGATGACAACCCGCATTCTTATTGTTGATGACTCGGCGTTAATGCGTAACCTATTAACTGAATTCATCAATAGTGTCCCGGATCTAGAAGTTATAGGTGTCGCTCCCGATGCTCATAGCGCGCGGCAGATGATTAAGTTATTAAAACCTGATGTTTTAACACTTGATGTCCAAATGCCTGGTATGGATGGCTTGGCGTTCCTTGAAAAAATCATGCGTTTACGCCCGATGCCCGTTGTGATGGTTTCTTCGTTTACCGAGGCGGGTTCAGAAACAACATTAAAGGCATTGGAATTAGGTGCGGTCGATTTTATTGGCAAACCGCGTTTAGATAATTCACAAACGATAGCAGAGTACACCCTAGAACTAACGGAAAAAATCCGTGCCGCCAAAGGCGCACGCCTTTATCCACTTCAATCTTCTACTGCTATTAGCCCAAGAAAAACACCAGTAAGCCACACCTACCAACATCTCCCAGCAATTTCAACAGACAAAATTGTCGTCGTCGGAGCGTCTACTGGCGGCACAGAAGCCATTAAACAGTTTTTGGTAGGAATGCCCACAGACTGCCCGCCGATTCTTGTTGTACAGCACATGCCAGAAGCATTTACCGGCTCATTTTCCCGCCGTTTAAATAATTATTGCTCACCCAAAGTCATTGAGGCGGCAAATAATATGCCGCTTGAACGTGGCACGGTATACATTGCACCAGGGCACTCGCACCTCTTATTACGCCCATCTGGTAGTGGTTACGTCACAGTTCTACAGCAAAGCCCCCCTGTCAATCGCCATCGCCCATCTGTTGATGTTTTATTTAATTCTGCCGCAGAAGTGCTTGGCAGAAACGCAGTCGGCGTTATACTCACAGGCATGGGAAAAGATGGCGCGCAGGGTTTGTTGCGATTACGACAAGCGGGAGCTCATACCATCGGACAAGATGAGGCAAGCTGTGTTGTCTATGGAATGCCCCGTGAGGCGTTTTTGGTTGGTGCAATTGCGGAGGTTGCTAGTTTAGAACACATCGCACGCCAAACACTGTTGGCAGTCCATCACACTACGGTTTAGTTTTTGTTCTTAACAGTTGAATACGGGATTAGTTATGCAGGTCATTACCTCTCAAGATGGCAACAAGGGCATTATCAAGCTCTCTGGGCGTTTCGATTTTAATAAGCATCGGGAATTCCGTGGTGCATATGAGCCGATGTTAACCCAAGCCGACATCGCCGAAATTGTTGTTGATATGGGTGCTGTAGATTACCTTGATAGCTCAGCTCTTGGCATGTTGTTGATGCTGAAGGATAAAGTCAGTAGCAGTAAGAAACAGGTTACGTTGACTAATGTTGGCGGTAGTGTCCTTCAGGTACTCGACATCGCAAATTTCGGCAAGCTGTTTAAAATTGTTTGAACAATAAACAAATATTGTCTATAATGCGCGCCTCGCAGCGTTCTTGGCTGCTGAGTGCCCCTGTAGCATGAAGGTCGTGCAGTTGCCTTGTAAGCATCAGGTCGTGGTTCGATTCCGCGCAGGGGCACCAGCTCTATAAATCAGCGCAAGTTCACCCGGGCAGTAGCAGGACTATGCTGCCGCGTTCAGCAGCAATCCACCGAATCGTTCAAAGAGCTCCGCGTTCGCAGGCGGGAGCGGCCCATCCTTGGTGTGAACCGTGTTGCACACATGAATTTCCGAGTTCAGCAGCGTCTTTTCGTATAGCTGCTTGCACAAGGTGCGAGCAGCAAGGCCGGGCCAATCCTTGGCAAGCAGGGATTCCGGCAACTGCGGGTCGCGCAGCTGAATGCGCCGGAACTCGTGGATCAGCAAAGTGCGGAGCAGGAAACACTGTTGTGCATGCACACTGCTTGCACCCGCGACCCAATCAAGCATCGGCTCAAAGCGTGCGATGAAGCGCTCATAGTCGGCAGCCAACTCGCCCAGGCGCCAGCATTGCTCGACGATTTCACGCAGTGGCTCACTGGCGATTCCGGTCAGGCTCGTTGCTGACAGATGCGCGACTTTTGCATCGGCATTGTTGGCTGAAAGTATTTCCCGCACGCGCCTTGCATCAGCAGAAGG
>CAZOBT010000258.1:3045-3354 GCA_964578025.1 uncultured Rhodocyclaceae bacterium
GGGCGATCGTGCCAAACCCATCCCAAAGCAACTCACGGCGCAAGGTTTCGCGAGATTCGGTGGCGAGTGCGCCGTCGGGAACAATGACCAGTTGCCATTCACCATTCCACGCATTCTGTGGCGTGTCATAGATGCGTCGATAGGCGTGGGCGATTCTCCGGTGTCCTGTGCCTGTTAGGCTGTATTCGCTGCGGCGCCCTGTTGGTGTAGCGAACAGCCAGTCTTCCTGCATCAGCCGGAAGACGCTGGTGCGGACGGCGCGATCGTTAACGCCGAGCGGTGCCACAAGTTCGATCAGTCCGCCAAGTA